>NZ_WUJP01000719.1 GCF_009806515.1 Geminicoccus flavidas
GAGCCTGCCGGTCGACCATCCGGGCGTGGAGGTGCGCTGGTGCGGGCGGGTGCCCTGCGTGGCGGCGCTCGCCGCGGACGATCCGCTCGCCGCTAGGCCGCAGGTCGCGATCCGGGACTTTGCCGGGCGTCGGCTGGTCTCGATGGCCAATCCCTTTCGGCTGCGCCGCCGGATCGACCAGGCGCTCGCCGAATCGGGCACCGTGCCCGCCGCCATCACCGCGACCAATGCGAGTTCCACCGCGCTGGCGCTGATCCGGGCGGGCGGCGGGATCGGGATCGTCGAGCCGGTGACCGCACTGGGCGCGCCGCTGGAAGGCGTGGTGATCCGCCCTCTGGACGTGGAGATCCCGTTCCTGTGGGGCGTGGTGCTGCCGCTCGGCCGGCCGGCGGCACCTGCGGTCGAGCATCTGGTGATCGCCTTCGCGGCGGCCGCGGCAGCGCTGCTGCCGGGCTTTCGCCAGGGAACTTCGGACGAGCTTGCCGGCGAGCCCGGCCGGCTGGAATCGGGCCGGCCGCAGGCCGGCGACAAGGATGACGGGCAATGACCATCGAAGCGGCACCTCCCTGCGGCCTTGCGGCGCTGGAGGCGAGGCTGCGCCAGGACCTGGCTTGGCTGGAGCTGCCGGCCAAGCCCTGGGTGCCGCCCAGGATACATGGCGGGCAGCCCGTGCTCGACGTGGCGGTCATCGGCGGCGGCATGTGCGGGCTGGCCGCCACCGCCATGCTCAAGCGGCTGGGCATCGCCAACGTCACCATCCTCGATCGCGCCCCGGCCGGAGGGGAGGGACCCTGGGTCACGTTCGCCCGGATGGAGACGCTGCGCTCGCCCAAGCAGCTCACCGGCCCGGCCCTGGGCCTGCCGGCGCTCACCTTCCGCGCCTGGTACGAGAGCCAGTTCGGCAGGGCCGCCTGGGACGCGCTCGGCAAGATCCCGCGCACCCAGTGGATGGAATATCTGGTCTGGTACCGCCGGGTGCTGGAGCTACCGGTCGAGAACGGTGTGGAGGTCCGCTCGATCCGCAGTGCAGAGGACGAGTTGTTCGCGCTGACCCTGGAGCGGGACGGCCATAGCCGGACCGCCTATGCGCGCCATGTCGTGCTGGCGACCGGGCGCGACGGGCTGGGTGGCCCCTATGTCCCGGAGATGATCGCGCGGCTTGATCGGCGCTTCTGGGCCCATTCCGCCGACCCGATCGATTTTGCCGCCCTGGCGGGCAAGGCGGTGGGCGTGGTGGGCGCCGGTGCGTCGGCAGTCGACAATGCCGCGGCCGCACTGGAGGCGGGTGCCGCGCGGGTCCATGTCTTCGTCCGCCGCGCCGACCTGCCGCGGATCAACAAGTTCACCGGCATCGGCAGCCCCGGCGTGGTACATGGCTTCGCCGGCCTGCCGGACGAGTGGAAGGCGAAGTTCCTGGACCATGTGCTGACCACCCAGACGCCGCCGCCGCGCGACAGCGTGCTGCGGGTTTCCCGCCACCCCAACGCCTTCTTCCACCTGGCGAGCCCGCTGGAGGAAGTGACGGCTGATGGTGATCGGCTCCGGGTACGGACACCCAGGGGCAGCTACCAGCTGGACTTCCTGATCGCCGGCACCGGGTTCTCGGTCGACCTGGAGCGGCGGCCGGAACTGGCGGAGTTTGCCCCGCACATTCGGCTGTGGCGCCACCGGTTCGACGGCCCCGGCATGCATCATGCGGAGCTGGCCTTCTCGCCGGACCTGGGCCCTGCCTTCGAGTTCCATGAGAAGGTGCCGGGCAGCGCCCCGTCCCTCGCGCGCCTGCACTGCTTCAACTATCCGGCCACGATGAGCCACGGCAAATTGAGCGGCGACATCCCGGCGGTCAGCGAAGGGGCGGACCGGCTGGCCAGGGGCATCGCCCGCGCCCTGTTCGTGGCCGACCGGGAGCGGCATTTCGCGAACCTGATCGGCTTCGATACGCCGGAGCTGCTAGGCGACGAGTGGGTGGATGCCGGCTGACGAGGACAGGCGCGGCGCCTGGCGCCCGGCGGGTTGAGTTATCCCCTCCGGAGGGATAGGTTCTGGTCATGAGCCATGCGAACGATCCCGAACTCCTCAGGCGCCTGCGGCGCGCCGATGGCCATCTCGCGACCGTGGTCCGCATGGTCGAGGAGGGGCGGGATGGTCTGGTGATCGCCCAGCAAATGCAGGCGGTGATCAAGGCGCTAGAAAAGGCCAAGCAGATGCTGATCCTGGATCATATCGATCACCATCTGGGTGCCGCGGCCGACTCCCTGCCGCCGGAGGTCCAGCGGAGGATCGCGGAGTTCCGCGAGATCACGAAATATCTTTGAGGAGCCGCCACATGCATACCCGCTCCATCGAGGATTGGCGGCACGACCATGTCTTCCTCGGCGCCGACCATGCCCGGAACGAGCGGCGCACCTGGTTCGTGGTCGCGCTGACGGCAGCCATGATGGTCGCCGAGATCGCGGCCGGCCTGGCGTTCGGCTCCATGGCGCTCCTGGCCGACGGCTTCCACATGGCGACCCACGCCGCGGCGCTCACGATCGCGGCGCTGGCCTATCTCTATGCCCGCCGCCATGCCCGCGACCGGCGCTTCACCTTCGGCACGGGCAAGCTCGGCGAGTTGGCCGGTTATTCCAGCGCGATGATTTTGGCGGTTATTGCGCTGCTGATCGGGATCGAGTCACTGGTCCGCCTGGCGGCACCTATCCCGATCCAGTTCGAGGAAGCCATCGCCGTCGCCGTGCTGGGTCTGGTCGTGAACCTCGTCAGCGCCTGGATGCTTCACCAGGGCGAGCATCACGATCACGGCCATCATCATCACCATGACCACGGTCATGTGCACGATCACGGTCACGACCATCACGCCGACCACAACCTGCGCTCCGCCTATATCCATGTGCTGACGGACGCGCTCACCTCGGTCCTTGCCATCGCCGGCCTGCTCGCCGGGCGATTCTACGGCTGGTTCTGGATGGACCCGCTCATGGGCATCGTCGGCAGCGTCGTGATCGCCCATTGGTCATGGGGCCTGCTGCGCGGCGCCGGCGCGGTCCTGCTCGACATGATGCCGGACGAGGCGCTGGCCGGGCAGATCACTTCAGCCCTGGAGCAGGGCGACGACCGGGTCACAGACCTGCATCTATGGCGGGTCGGGCCAGGGCACATGGCCGCGATCGTGGCGCTGGTCTCCGACCAACCGCGCGCACCTGCCTACTACAAGGCGAAGGTCGCGCATCTCCAGCAGTTGTCGCACGTCACGGTCGAGGT
>NZ_WUJP01000720.1 GCF_009806515.1 Geminicoccus flavidas
GCAGCCCTGCGATCATCGCTGAACCGGCCGCCCGGATGGATCTAACCCATCCGGGCACCGGCGCAGCCAAGCATCCTGGCCTGTTCAGCGGCCCATGATGAAGTCCGAGCAGCGGTCGCCCAGCATCATCGCCGGGGCGTTGGTGTTGCCGGCATTGATGTTCGGCACGGCGGACAGGTCGCACACCCGCAGGCCGTCCACGCCCCGGACCCGCATCTTCGCATCCAGCACCGCCATCGGGTCGCCATCGGCCCCCATCTTACAGGTTCCGGCCGGGTGGTAGTTGGTCTTTACGAAGCGCCGGCAATGGCGGCGCAGGACCTCGTCGTCCGGTTCGGCGCTATCGGGCAGGGCGATGCGCTCGATCCGCTCGGCCACCGGGCTGGTGCGGAACACCCGCAGGAAGAAGCGCTGGCCCGCCATCATCTCCGCCATGTCCTGCTCGTCCTTCAGCAGGTTCGGCGACACCAGCGGCATGGCCATGGGGTCGGCGGAGCGCAGGCGGACCGTACCGCGTGACTTAGGCTTCACCACCACCGTGGTGATGGTCAGGCCGTACGTGTCCTGCATGGTGTTGCGGGTGTCGCGGTCCAGGTACACGATCGGCACGCAGAAGGCCTGGATGGTCGGCGGTGCGTCCGGGTCGGCCGGGTTGACGAAGGCGCCGGCCTCCACGCCGGCGGAGGTGACCGGGCCGGTGCCGAACAGCTTGAACTGCAGGCCATTGCGCAGCATCCGCCAGCCGACCCCTTCCTTGAAGTAGCCGTAGCGGCCGTTCGCGACCGCGGTCATCGGCACTTCCGGATGGTCGATCAGGTTCTCGCCCACGCCCGGCAGGTCGACCTGGCAGGCGATGCCGTGCTCCCGCAACTGGTCGGCCGGGCCGATGCCCGAGAGCATCAGCAGCTTCGGGCTCACCAGCGACCCGGCCGACAGCACCACCTCGCCCCGGGCATGGGCGACGCGATCCTCGCCATTCTGCCAATAGGCTACCCCCACCGCCCGGCCGTTCTCCACGATGATCCGGGTCACCTCGGCGTTCAGCCGGATGGTCAGGCGAGAATCGCCCTTGAGCGGTTCAAGGAAGGCATAGGCGGCACTGCTGCGCCGGCCGCTGCGGTTCATGAACTGGTAGAGGCCGACCCCGTACTGGCTCTCGCCGTTGAAGTCGTGGTTGTAGGGCACGCCCAGCGCCTGGACGGCCTGGAGGAACCAGCGCGAGAAGTCGTTGACGTGGCCGGGGTCGGAGACCAGCAGCGGCCCGTCCGCGCCGTGGCGCGCATTATGCAGGCGGTTGTTGCCCTCCATGCCGCGGAAGTGGCGCAGGACCGCCTGCCAGCTCCAGTCCGCGCCATCATTGTTGCCGCGCAGCAGGTCGTGCCACTCGTCATAGTCGGAGGGTCGGCCGCGGATATAGACCTGCGCGTTCACCGATGAGCCGCCGCCCAGCACGTTGGCCTGCGGAATATCGTGCGCGCGGCCCTCCAGATGCTCCTGTGGCACCGTGGTGTGGTAGCGCATGTACTTGCTGCCGTTGATCAGCTTGAAGATGCCGGGCGGCATGTCGAGCAGCGGGTGGCGATGGGAATGGCCGGCCTCCAGTAGGAGCACCCGATGGTTGCCGACCGCCGCCAGTTTGGCCGCAGCCACGCAGCCGGACGATCCGCCGCCCGCCACGATGAAATCGAACTCTTCGCGCGCCATTGCACTCCCCAGCAGAAAGGGCGCTGCGGCTCTGTAGAATCGGCGAGGATCTCGTGGATCGCCGCTGCCGGTTGCGCCCCATGTCGCGAGATAGCGGCTGACACCTCCGGCCGCCAACTGCCGAAACGACGACATGAGGCGGGGTCCGGCCATGCTTTTGGGGAGACGGCATAGCGGCGGATGGTCATGGCTGACCGCGGCGGCCGGCCGGCTGGTGCTGAGGGCCACCATCAAGGGCCAGTCGGCCGCCCTACCGTCGGAAACGCCCTACCGTCAGAAATGCATGGAGCGGCGCCCTTGACGGGCACCGCTCGCTGGAAAGTGGCCGCTGGGCAGGCTCAGGCGAACGCTCCTACCAGGATCGCCTCGTCGGCCGGATCCTTGACCTGCTGGAGCAGCGCGTTCTTCAGCTTTTGCAAGGCGCGGTGCTCGATCTGCCGGACTCGCTCCTTGCTGATGCCGAGCTTGCGGCCGAGCTCCTCCAGGGTGGAGCCTTCCTCGCGCAGGCGCCGCTCGCGGATGATGATCTGCTCACGTTCCGAGAGGGTCGCCAGCGAGCTCGCGATCCAGCGAGTGCGGGTGCGGCTGTCATGGCCGTCGGCCAGCGCCTCCTCGGGGTTCGGCCGCTCGTCGGCGATGAAGTCCTGGCCGACGCTCTCGCCTTCCAGACCGACCGGCGCGTTCAGCGACTGGTCCGCGGCCGACAGCCGGTGCTCCATGGCGATCACGTCGGCAATGCCGACATCTAGCTCCTGGGCGATCGCCGCCCGATCGTCGTCGTCCATCTGCTGCTTGCGCCCACCATCGATGCGGGCGCGCAGCCGGCGCAGGTTGAAGAACAGCGACTTCTGCGCGGCAGTGGTGCCGGTGCGCACGATCGACCAGTTGCGCAGCACGAAATCCTGCATGGCCGAGCGGATCCACCAGGCGGCATAGGTCGAGAAGCGGACATCCCGCTCCGGCTCGAATCGGGCCGCGGCCTGCATCAGCCCGACCATGCCTTCCTGTACCAGATCGGGCATGGGCAGGCCGTAATTGCGATAGCGGCCAGCGGTCGCCACCACGAGCCGCAGATAGGAGGTCACGAGTTCGTGAAGTGCGGCCTGGTCATTGTTTTCACGCCAGCGCCGCGCCAGTTCCAGCTCGTGTTCGCGAGCGAGCATCGGGGCGGCCATGGCACCCTGTACGAAGCGGCGGTCTGCGCGCTGCGCCGACATGGTGTCAATCATACTCATCCTGATGCCTCCGCGAGAGCTCGGGTCCTGAAGGCGACTGCCGCACCCCGACCCGGGCGGCGCCTCAGC
>NZ_WUJP01000721.1 GCF_009806515.1 Geminicoccus flavidas
GCGTCGACACAGGTGCGATCAATCCTCTCAACAAGCCGCGAACCATCGCCCGGTTCCGCCAACAAATTGTAACGGGAATCGTAACGATGCCCCGTCGCTGATCGGGCGGCAGGCGGACCAGATCCTTCTCGGTGGTGACCAGCGTAGCGCCCGATCGTCCGGCCGCATCGCGCAGCCCGGCGAGTTCCGCTTCGGTGAACGGGTGGTGGTCGGGAAAAGCCCGGGTGCCGACGAGATGGAGGTCCGCCGCGGTCAGGCTCTCGAAGAACTTGGCCGGCCGACCGATCCCGGCGAATGCCAGGAGCGGCCGCCCTGTCAGTTCCGCCAGTGCTTCTTGCGGATGGCGCAGCTCGGCCGCCAGCACCGGCAGGCAGGCCTGTTCGCCGAGAAGTTGGCGGTCGGGACCGATCATCACCAGGGCCTCCGCCCGCAGGACGGCATCGGCAAAGCGCTCGCGCAGGGGGCCCGCCGGAAAGACCCGGCCGTTGCCGATCCCGGCCGGCCCGTCCACCACCAGCCAGGAGGCGGACTTGGCAAGGCCGGCGTTCTGGAACCCGTCATCCATCAGGATGAACTTGGCACCGGCCGCGACCGCGGCACGGGCGCTGGCAAGGCGGTCCCGCCCCACCCAGACCACGGCGTCGCGGGCGAGGAGCAACGGCTCGTCGCCCACGACCGCGGCATCGTGGCAGGCCGGGTCGACCCGGGTGGTGATTCGCACCCGGCCCCCATAGCCGCGGGTCACGACATGGGGCGCAAGGTCAAATTCTTCGGCCAGGATGCGCGCCAGCGAGCGCACGACCGGGGTCTTGCCGCTGCCGCCCAGCGTGGCGTTGCCGATGCACAGGACCGGCACGTCCAGCCGCGTGCCTGGCCGGCAGGCGCGGTGGGTGACGATCCGGCCGTACAGGCTGCCGAGCGGGGCCAGCAATGAAGCGAGCGGGCCGCCTTTGGTCCAGAACGCCGGCGGCTTCACGACGGCGCCGGCAGCACCGGGGCCAGG
>NZ_WUJP01000704.1 GCF_009806515.1 Geminicoccus flavidas
CCGGAGTCATAGCCAACCGTGAAGTCGAAGCGCAGCCGATCCCATTCGTACACATCAACAGTGGCACCGCGCGTGTCGATGGTCAGCCGGCCGAACTGGGCGGAAACATAAGGGACTGGCGAGATATCGAACTCGTTGGAACCCTCATAGGCCGGCGCGACGGAGACGCCGCCGCCAACGATGACGTTCCACTCGCCGAGTGGCTGGCGAAATGCGTCATACCATTGGGTGGTCGTCTGCTGAGCAAGGACGGCTGATGGGGCAAGCAGGGTTCCGGCAGCCAGCAGGAGCGGCAGCTGGCGGAAAGGCCGGATGGCCGACGAGGCTAACGAGTGAATGGACATGCACGTACCTGGTCATGGTGGTCGCGCGCGGTACCTGGGGAATCAGACGCCGTGCGGCTGGCGCAACCTGGGCCGGTCCGGTTTGTCGGTGGGCTTCGTGTTGTTAAGAGATGTTGCCGGCTGCAAGTGGCCGGGCAGGTAGGGTGATGCGGGCCGTCAACCCATGGGGCAGATGGTCCTCTAGGGACAGCATGCCACCGTGGGTGCGCACGATCTCCTGGACGATCGACAAGCCGAGACCGAAGCCGGACTCAGGTCCGCGTGAGCCATCGGCGCTGAAGAAGGGTTCGAGCACTGCCTCCCGATCGGTGACCGCGATCCCAGGGCCGTCGTCCGAGACCTCAATCACCGGCGCGTGTCGGTCCTTGATGCGCAACGTAACAACCACGTGGCTTCCGAACCTGACGGCGTTGTCGACCAAGTTGCCGACTGCTCGCGAAAGAGCGCTGGCACGGCAGACATAGGCAAAGCGCGGGCACCCCTCGTAGGCCACGTCATGGCCAATGTCGGCGAAGTCGGCGCAGATGGTCTGCAGCAGGCTCGGCAGGTCGACCTTGGTGTTGGGTTCTGCCTGGGCGTCCTCGCGCAAGAACGCCAGGGTCTCGCCGATCATGTCGTCGATCCGAGTGATGTCGCTCAGCATGCCGTCGCGCAGGGTGGGATCAGAGGTCCGCTCAGCGCGCAGCCGCAAACGCGTCAGCGGCGTGCGCAGGTCGTGGCTGACCGCCCGCAGCATGCGAGTACGTGATTCGATCAGGATGCGCACGCGCTCGCGCATCTCGTTCAATGCTTTGGCTACCTGGACGATTTCGCTGGCGCCGCGCTCGGGCACTTTCTGGCCAGCATCATCGTTCCGACCGAACGTCCTGGTGATCTCGACGAAGCGGGACAAAGGTGCGGTGATAGCCCGAAGCGCGTACAGCAGGAACAGAAAGACAAAGGAGGTGATCCCGAGCGTGTTGTAGATCGGCGGGATCGGAGAAATGCTGGAGAAGCAGCTGCCGAGCAGCATCGTGCAGCCTGGTGCCGGAAAGACCAGCATGTCGTCCGCGTCGAGGGGCAGGATTACCACGTCCTGCAAAGCGCCGGCGAAGAAGCCTCGGTGGAGCGAGGCGCCCAGGTGCGGCGGTATCTTATCCAAGATCATCTCATTAGCCGCAGCTGCCTCCTGCAAGGCGGGCATGGCACTACGGGAAACCGTTTCCAGTAGTAGACCGGCTGCGGCCGCAGCATTGAGGACCTCGGCCTGCTGCTCTGGTGATGAAACGGCGCGAGCAAGGCTCACGATGGCGTCGATCCGGGCCGCAACGGGCGTCGGATCAATCCGTCGCTTGAGATCGTCCACAAACAGACTCTCGGCCGCCTCGCTCAGCAGATTGGTCACGAGCAAGGCAAGGATGCAGACGCAGGTGATCTGCGCGAACAGGCTCTTCGGCCAGAATCGGTGGAGCAGTTTCATGGTTCGGCGGCGACGAGCGGCGTGAACAGATAGCCACCCAGCCGGACCGTCTTGATCACGACTGGATCGCGCGGGTCCGGTTCGATCTTCTGGCGCAGGCGACTGACATGGACGTCGATGCTGCGCTCCACCGTTCCCGCTACGCGGCCATGGGTGAGCCCCAGCAGTTCCTCGCGGGTGAGCACGCGGCCTGGATGCTGGCAGAAGGCAACCAGCAGGTCGAATTCGGCCGTGGTCATCGTCACCCGCGTTCCATCGGGGTCCAGGACCGTGCGGCTGCGGCGGTCGATGCGCCACCCAAGGAAGCGCAGGCGGGCTGCGTCTGTGCGGCTCTGCGCTGTCAGATCGGCGCGACGGAGAAGCGCGCGGATCCGGGCCAAGAGCTCGCGCGAGCTGAATGGCTTGGTGACATAGTCGTCGGCGCCAAGCTCAAGCCCGACGACCCGGTCGATGTCCTGGCCCAGGGCGGTCACCATGATGATCGGGACAGGTCCTTGCGCGCGCAGGCGGCGGCAGATGCTGAACCCGTCCTCACCGGGCAACATTACGTCCAGCACGATCAGGTCAATCGGCTCGGCGTCCAACAGGCGGTCCATGTCGGGGCCGCAGCCGACCGTCGTGACCGTGAAGCCGTTCTCGGTCAGCGTGGCCGCCAGCAGCTCTGCGATTTCCGCATCGTCCTCGACGAGCAGGATCCGTCCTGCGGCGGACGGCATCCTCATGCCGGCGGTCATGGAAAGGGCATCAAGCTTCATGGCCAGCAGCTTAGGGGCGAGCCCAGTAGAGTGTCTCGCTCAAGAGTGTTTTGTTTTGTTGCCTGGATGCCCATGACAATTATCGATAGGACGCCCTCCAGCCTGCTGCCTGTGCCTCCTGCACCGAGCAGAACCAGCGCTCACCCTTGCAGGTGTCGATCTTGGTGCGGTCGTGGAACTGGCCGGTCCACGGCACGTGATAGATCCGTTCCCCGCTCTTTGAGATGTTGCCCTTGATGGGGTAGCCTTCCGGCGCCTCCTGGGCCGCCACGTCCCACCGCCTGGCGCGGTAGTCCCAGGGCGCCTGAACCTCATCAGCAGCCCAGATGCCGAGGCCTCGGGCCCGGGCAGCCTGTTCCTCGGCTACGAGGCGGGCGGAGTAGCGCACGAAGGCGAACGACCAGCCGGAGGACACGGACCAAGTCGACAGATCTTCGTCACCGACGCTGCACCGGGCCAGGATCCGATCATAGTCGTCGCGCTGGGCGGGCACGCACTCCACGGCGGCCGTACCCACCTTGGCCGCCAGCGCGTCGGCCGAGGCCTTGCCGCACGCTCGGCTCGATCGGTGACCGTCACACTTCTGGGCGAGTACCGGCGCATCGATGTCCAGGAGGCGGATGACCTTGTTGCCGACCGCGATCGTGTCGCCGTCGATAACGCGCGCCTGGCCCCGAACCGTGGCAAGATCAGTTGCCAGCGCCTCATTGGTGGCGCTGGCGCCCAATGTCAGTGCCAGGAACGCGACCACTGAAAGATGGGGACGTGCAGGTTCGTCTCGTCTCGATTCAGGTGGAAGATGGACGTTCCGCCGAGGCATTTCACTTCCGGATCTGCTGCGGCAGCCTTCGCGGCCGCCTTGTATGTGGCGCAGCCGGTGGCAATAGCGGAAGCTGCGCTGCCGGCCTGCGGGAGACCGTCCCTTTCCTGGGAGATCCACTCCGCGGGTGATCGAGGTTCCCCGTAGGCGCTCGCATAGACCCGAACAGTCGCCCGGGCCGGACCGTGCCGAGCCCGCATCTGCAAGGACGGGATCATGCGCGAGACCACCTCTACCCCCGCCTTCGTTGGCATCGACGTCGCCAAGCACAGGCTCGATATCTTCGTCCGGCCCACCGGCGAGCGATGGGTCGTCCTTCGCGAGGACGACGTCCTATCAGTCCTGGCCCGACGCCTCCTCGAGCTCTCCCCGGCGCTGGTCGTGCTCGAGGCCACCGGAGGCCTGCAGAACCGTGTCGCCGCCGAGCTCGTCGCGGTCGGTCTGCCGGTCGCGGTTGTCAACCCACGCCAGGTGCGCGAGTTCGCTCGCGCGTCTGGTCGCTTGGCCAAGACCGACCGCCTCGACGCGGAGATGATCGCCCGCTTCGCGGAGGCCCTCCGTCCACCGGTGCGGCTGGCACGCCGCCGCGAGCTCGTGGCCATGCGCGTCGCCGAGACTAACCGCCTCGGCGCTACCGATACCGAGTGCGTGCGGCAGAGCATCTCCGCCGTGCTCGACATCCTCGAGCGCCAGATCGCCGCCCTCGACGAGGACATCGACCGGCGGATCAAGGACAGTCCCGTCTGGCGGGCGCGGGAAGACCTGCTGCGCACCGTCCCCGGCGTCGGGTCCACCACGGCCCGGACCCTGATTGCCGAGCTGCCCGAACTCGGCTTCCTCACCCGGCGCAAGATCGCGGCGCTGGTCGGGGTGGCGCCGATCAGCCGCGACAGTGGCAAGATGAGC
>NZ_WUJP01000722.1 GCF_009806515.1 Geminicoccus flavidas
GCGGTGAGCATGCGTTCCAGCACCCCGGCACGCTCCTCGGCGAAGCGGCAGGCGGCCCGGCCGATCGCCTGCACCCGGCCAGGATCGGCCAGTAGCCGGCCGACCTGCTCGGCCAGCGCCGCCTCGCTGTCGACCTGGATTGCCGCGCCGCCCGCGATCATGCCCCGGGCGATCTCGTCGAAGTTCCAGACATGCGGGCCCAGCAGCACGGCACAGCCGAGCCTCGCCGGCTCCAGCGGGTTCTGCCCGCCATGGCGCACCAGCGAGCCGCCGACGAACACGAGCGGGCAGGCACGATAGAACAGGCCGAGCTCGCCCAGCGTATCCGCGACGTAGACGGTGCCGGCCTGCGGCGGCTGGCCTGTCGAACGCTGCGCCACCTGCAGCCCGGCACTCGTGAGGCTCTGGGCGATCGCCTGGCCCCGGTCGGGATGGCGGGGCACCACGATCGTGACGAGGTCGGGAAAGCTGCCCTGGAGCGCCCGATGCACCTGGCCGGCCGCCAGCTCTTCGCCGTCATGGGTGCTGGCGGCAAGCCAGGCCGGCCGCCTAGCCAACGCGCTGCGCAGGGCCGTCAGCTCGCCCTCGTCCGCGGGCAGCGGCGGTGCCGCATATTTCAGATTGCCGGGCGTCAGCACCCGGCTGGCGCCCAGTGCTACCAGACGGCCGGCATCAGCCTGGCTCTGCGCCAGCACCAGCCGGAACGAGCTCAGAAGTGCCGCGATCGAGCTTCCGGCCAGTCGCCAGCGCCGGAACGAGCGCTCGGACATCCGGGCGTTCACCAGCACGGTCGGCACGGCCTGGCGGGCGAGCGTGGCCAGGATGTTCGGCCAAAGCTCGCTTTCCACCATCATCGCCAGGTCCGGGCGCCAGCGGTCCAGGAACCGCTCGACCACGTCGGGTAGGTCGACCGGGGCGAAGCGGTGGAGCACGCCTTCCGGCAGCCTTTTTGCCATCAGGGCTGCCGAGGTCACCGTGCCGGTGGTGACGAGAAAGTGCAGGTCGGGGCGCTGCTGGATCAGCCCGTCCAGCAGCGGCAGGATGGAAAGCGATTCGCCCACGCTCGCGGCATGCAGCCAGACCAGTCGGCCGGCCGGACGCGGCGTGGCGTCGATCGCCAGCCGCTCGGGCCAGCGCTCCGGGTGCTCCTTGCCGCGCCGCCGCCGCCGCTGCAGATGGAGGCGGACCAGCGGGGCCGCCAGCCGGGTGGTGAGGCGCCAGACGTCCAGCAGCATCAGGCGGGCGCGGGGTCGCCCGTGGCAGGCCTGGCTGCTGGCGGGGTGGGCGCCCGCCCGCAGCGCCGGTCGGCCTCGTCCATGAGCGTGTTCAGCGCGTCCTCGAACTGCTGTTCCAGCCGGAGGATCTCGTCCCGGTCCGCATCCTTCGGTACGCGGATCGGCGCGCCCAGGAGCAGCACGCCCCTGGTCCAGGGGGTCGGGATCAGCATCCGGTCCCAGGTATTCAACTGCTTTCCCCAGCGACACGAACCCGTCGTGGGTATTACCGGGCAGCCGCTGTGCTTGGCCAGCAGCATGATGCCCCCCTGGACCCGCTGGCGCGGGCCCTTGCCGCCATCCACGGCGACCGCGATGCTGTTGCCGTCCCTCACGCGCCGGCGGATCTCCCGGAACGCGTCGGCGCCGCCGCTGCGGCTGGAACCCATGATCGCCTTCACGCCGATCAGGTCCAGCGCGGAAGCCATCATGGCGCCATCGCGGTGCGGGCTGCTCAGCGAGTAGGCGGGCGTGCGCGGATCCTTGCCCACGGCACGCAGTAGGCCCCGCCAGAGCAGCGGCATGAACATGAGGCGGCCGTGCCAGTAGCCGGCCAGCACGCCCTCGTCGCTCGCCATGATCTTCTGCGTCTCGGGATGGGCCTCGAACTCCATCCGGGTGGTCCGGTCCAGGAACTCGATGGTCCCGGCGATCGCCCGGGCCGTGCGCTGCTGCCAGACCGGGTCGCGGCTCATCCGCTTGAGCATGCCCATACCGGTCAGGCCTTGAGGAGGGCGGGGACGTCCCGTCCCAGCAGGTCGGCGCCGCTGCCTTCCTCGAACTGCAGGCGGTAGAGCCGCGCATAGATCCCGCCGGCATGGACCAGCGAGGCGTGGTCGCCCAGTTCCACGATCCGGCCACGGTCCAAGACCGCGATCCGGTCGGCATGCACGATCGTGGACAGGCGGTGGGCGATCACCAGCGTGGTGCGGTTCACCATCAGCCGCTCCAGCGCGTCCTGGATCTGCCGCTCGCTCTCCGTGTCGAGCGCGGAGGTCGCCTCGTCCAGCAGCAGGATTGGCGCCTTCTTCAGCATGGCCCGGGCGATGGAGAGGCGCTGCCGCTGGCCGCCGGAGAGCCGGACTCCCGAGCCGCCGATCCGGGTGTCGTAGCCTTCCGGCAGCGCCATGATGAAGTCGTGCGCGGCGGCAGCCGTGGCGGCGGCCACGATCTCGTCGTCGGTGGCGTCCAGCCGGCCATAGGCGATGTTGGCCCGGACCGTGTCGTCGAACAGGCTCACTTCCTGGCTGACCAGCGCCATCTGCGCCCGCAGCGAGGCCTGGGTCACCATGCGGATGTCCTGGCCGTCGATCGTGATCCGGCCTTGCTGCGGCTCCCAGAAGCGCAGCAGCAGGTTGATCAGGGTCGACTTGCCCGAGCCCGATGGCCCGACCAGCGCCACGGTGCTGCCGGGCGGGATGTCCAGGCTCAGGCCCTGGATGGCCGGCACGCGCTCATGATAGGCGAAATGCACGTCCTCGAAGCGGACATGGCCCTGCACCTTCGCAAGGGTGCGGGCACCGGGCTGGTCCTCGATCTCGGCCGGACGGTCGATCACCGCATAGACCCGGTCGGCCGCGGCCAGCCCTTCCTGCAGGGCATTGTTCAGCTTGGCGATACTCTTGAGCGGCTGGTAGGCCATGAGCAGGGCCGTGATGAAGCTGAAGAACGTGCCCGGCGTGGTGTTGCCGGCCAGCACCTGGCTGCCGCCATAGCCGATCACCGCGGCGATCGCGACGCCGCCCAGCGTCTCCATCACCGGTGCGGTGGCCGCCCGGATCCGGGCGGCCTTGAGCTGGAACTGGTACTGGCCCTCGATCAGCCCGTCGATCCGCTCAATCTCGAAGTCCTCGCGGTCATAGGCCTTGACCTGACGGACCCCCTGGAAGGTCTGCTCCAGCCGGCCGGTGATCCGGCCCATCTGCGCCTGGGCCTGGCCCACCACCTTGCGCACCCGCTTGCCCAGCCGGGTGATCGGCCAGTAGGCGAGCGGGAAGCCCAGGAAGGCGATCGTGGCGAGCTTCCAGTCCTGGTAGAACATCAGCGCCACCAGGAAGATCACCGACAGGCCATCGCGGGCCATGCCGGTGAGCACCGAGGTGAGCGCCACGCGCAGGGCAGCGACGTCGTAGGTGATCCGCGAAATCAGCCCGCCGGTTCCCTCGGTCACGAAGAAGCCGAGATCAGCGCGGATCGTATGGCGGAACAGGCGGGCCTGGATGTCGGCGACCACGCGGTTGCCGGCATCGGCCATCATCCGGTCCTGCACGAACGAAGCCACGCCCTTGACCAGCGCCAGCGCCAGCACGGCCAGCGGCACCAGCGCCAGCATGGTGGCGTCGCGCTCCAGGAAGACCTTGTCCAGGACAGGCTCGATCAGCCAGGCATTGCCGGCAGTGGTCGCGGCCACCAGCACCATCGCAACGGTGGCGATGGCGAGCTTGCCGGTCAGACCCTTGACGTGGTCATGCAGGAGGCGACGGAGCAGCGCGCGCCAGTAGCCGTCCGCCTGCAGCGGTGTCGTCGCCTTCTTGATGGTTCAGGCGCCCCGGTCGGCCGCGCTGGTGTACTTCCAGACGTAAGCCGGCGGCATGTTGTTGAGCACGAAGCCGGCCAGCTTGGCGTTCAGCCCGTAGCGCCGGTGGGGGATCGGCGAGATCGGAGAATAGCTGTACTGCAGCATCACGCCCTTGGGGCCGACGATCTTCATGCCGCCCTTGTAGATGGCCTCGCGGAAGCCGTCGGGCATCCCCACCATCGGCAGGCCAGAGATGATCGTTGATACCTTGCGCACACCGTGCTTGCTCAGGATCTGGTCGAGCTTGGTGGCGTCGCCGCGCACGACCGTAGCGCCCATGAAGCGGGTGCTCAGATACTTGTGCAGCTTCTCGTCCAGCTCGACGACGATCAGCGCCTCGCGCGGGATGCCGGAGTCGACCAGACCCTGAGTGATCGCCCCGGTGCCGCCGCCCAATTCGACCACCTTCTCGCCCGGCTGCCAGACCACCTGCTCGGCGATCTTCTTGGCCAGCGACTGGGACGAGGGGATGATCGACCCCATCGACTTCGGCGACCTGAGCCAGGTCTTGAAGAAGAGCTCGCTCTCTTTGAACAGCTCGATCCGTTGCATTGCGTCTCCTCGGACCGGCCACGATGCCGGCCGCCCTCACCAGGCGACACCACCCCGATTCGGGCGTGGTTCGGCAGGAAAATAGAAACGACCCCCCTCCAGGTCGAGGGTAGGGTCGCGTCGTGCGGTAGATAGGCACGCTGCCCCCGGGCTGCAAAGTGCCTGTCGCGCAAACTTCCATGAAATGTGGCTAATGCACAATTTTGGTCCAGGCCTCCGGCCGGGCGGCACCTCGCGGCGGTGCCGAACGTTGCTGGAGTGGTCAGGGTCCGGTCATGACAGGACGTGGCGCCATGGAAATCGCTCCAGGCATGCAGCTCACCGCTGCCCGCTCGTTTCCGCCGCTGGCGGCGCGCCTGCAGGACCTGGCCGAACTGGGTTATGTCAAGGTGGAGCCCTATGACGCCCTCCTGCGGGA
The DNA here is from genome assembly GCF_009806515.1 of Geminicoccus flavidas. Classification (GTDB taxonomy): domain Bacteria; phylum Pseudomonadota; class Alphaproteobacteria; order Geminicoccales; family Geminicoccaceae; genus Geminicoccus; species Geminicoccus flavidus. The sequence goes on from NZ_WUJP01000722.1 coordinate 4,823, forward strand.
TCCGGCCGGGCTGATGGCCCTGATCAGCGCGGCGAACCTGACGATGCCTAGTATCCATGCGGGCATGCCCAGGCTGCGCTCCGACCTGCAGCGGGTGATCGGCATGGCCGACACCCTTCGCGCCGGGCTGGTGGTGATCCCCAATCTCGGGCATGGCGAGTATCCGGCCGACACGCCGGGCTGGATGCGGCTTGGCGCGGAGCTGGCCGGTTATGCGATTAAGCTGAAGACCGCCGGCAAGCGCCTGGGGTGGCATAATCGTGAACAAGAATTCATGCGGCTCCCGGACGGCAGTCGGCCGATCGAGCACCTGTTCGAGGCCTCGCCCGACATCCTCTGGGAGATCGACGTGGCCTGGGCGGTGCGCGCCGGCGAAGACCCCGCCGAGTGGATCGACCGCTATCCCGGCCGGATCGTAGCTGCCCACCTGAAGGACATCGGGGAAAGCCCGGCCAGCGGCGAACTCGTCTGGACCGATCTCGGCCAAGGGATGCTCGACTGGGGGCTGATCGTCCCTGCCTTACGCCGCTCCGCCTGCCAGCACTGGTATGCCGGGCACGGTGCCTGCCTGGACTTCGAGCGCTTCGCCGGGCGCGCCATCCAGACGATGCGCGACTGGTTCCGGCCGGGCTGACCGCGCCGGGTGGCTGCCTTGCCACGGCCACGACCGGCGGCCATCATCCTGGCGGGATTGGCGGCTTCGGGAGGCCTGGACGTGGAATTCGGCGAAGGGTCCGGATCCGACCCGCTCGCGGGCGTGACCGAGCTGGTGCAGAGCCGGATGCCGGCGGCCGACCGGGACCTGGCCCAGGACTTCGTCGAGCGCTTTTTCACCGGAGTGGCCGAGGCCGACCTGGCGGCGCACGACCCGGCCGATCTCTACGGGCTGGCACTCAGCCATCTGGAGCTCGCCCACCGGCGCCTGCCCGGCACCTGCCGGATCCGGGTGCTCAATCCGGACATCGAGCGGCACGGCTTCGTCTCGACCCACACGCTGGTGCAGATCGTCAACGACGACATGCCCTTCCTGGTCGACAGCGTCCATCTGGCAGTGGCTCGCGCGGGCTTGGCCATCCATCTCACCATCCATCCGGTCATGCCGGTGCGGCGCGATGGCGACGGGCGGCTGATCGGCCTCGGGGGCCCGGACGCCCGGCCGGAGAGCTTCATCCTGGTCGAGGTCGACCGCCGCTCCGACCAGCCGACCCTGGCACGGCTGGAGGCCGAGCTCCGGCGGGGCATCGAGGATGTGCGCAAGGCGGTGCGCGACTGGCAGCCAATGCGCGCCAAGGTCGGCGAGGCCGCCGGCGGCCTCGCGGCGCTGCCGGGCGACGTGGCCGAGCCGGTGGCCTTCCTGCGCTGGCTCGCCGACGACCACTTCACCTTTCTGGGCTATGCCGCCTACGACCTCACGGACACAGGGGACGGGCTGGACCTGGTCCAGGTGCCGGGCTCCGCGCTGGGCATCTTGGCGACCCCGGAAGCGGATGCGGGCGGACAGCCCCGCTCCGGCGGGCTGGCAGCGCTGCCGCCCGAGATGCGGGAGCACGCGATCCAGCCGGACCCGCCGGTGGTGGTGAGCAAGGCCAGCACCCGGGCCACGGTGCACCGACCCTCCTACCTGGATTATGTCGGGGTCAAGCGCTACGGGCCGGATGGCCGCGTGGTTGGCGAGCATCGCTTCCTCGGCCTGTTCACCTCGATCGCCTACAGCCTGCCGCCCCACGACATCCCGCTGCTGCGCGGCAAGGTGCAGGGCGTGCTCGACGCCATGCGGCTGCCAGCGCACGGGCATGCGGCCAAGGCGCTCACCCACATCCTCAACAACCTGCCGCGCGACGAGCTGTTCCAGATGGACGGGTCGCAGTTGCTGGCGACCGCACGCGCCACGCTGCAGCTCCAGGACCGCTCGCGCCTCAAGCTGTTCCTGCGCCAGGACCGGTTCTCGCGCTTCTTTTCGGTGCTGCTCTATGTCCCGCGCGAGCGCTGGACCACGGCCGTGCGCGCGCAGATCGAGCGGATCCTGCTGGCGCGCCTAAACGGGGTGGACTGCGAGTTCCAGACGCAGCTCGGCGAGAGCCCGCTGGCCCAGGTCCTGTTCATCGTCCGGGTGCGGGATCCCAGGGCGCCGGTCGAGGTCACCGCCGAGGAGCTGGAAGCCGAGATCGCCGAGGCGACCCGGCCCTGGAGCGAGGGGCTGCGCGCCGCCCTGCTTGAGGCGCAGGGCGAGGAAGCGGGCGTGCGCCTGCTGGCCCGGTTCGGCACGGCGTTCCCGATCTCCTACCAGGAGCAGATCGCATCCAGGGCGGCGGTTGCCGACATCGTCCGGATGGCGGCGCTCGAGCGGGAAGGGGCGACGCTGTCGGTGACGCTGTACCGGCCGCTGGGCATCCGCGCCGAGCGGTTGCGCCTCAAGCTGATCCAGGCCGACCAACGCGCGGCACTGGCCGACGTCCTGCCGGTCCTGGAGAATCTCGGCCTGCGGACGCTGGCCGAGGATGCCCATCTGGTCGCCGACCGGGAGGGGCGCGCCTTTTGGCTGCACGATTTCGAGGTCGAGCCGGTGGTGCCGGGCAGCTTCGACCTCGACCGGATCGGCAGCCAGTTCGAGGCGGCGTTCCGTCGAATCTTCCTGGGTGAGATCGAGAATGACGGGTTCAACCGGCTGGTCCTGGCCGCCGGGCTGGACGCCGACCAGGTCGTCACCCTGCGGGCGATCTGCAAGTACCAGCTCCAGGTGGGCCTGACCTTCAGTCAGCCTTATGTCGAGCAGACGCTGGCGGCCAACCCGGATCTCGCCCGCGAGCTGGTCGGCCTGTTCCAGGCTAGGTTCGACCCCCACACCGACGGCGACCGGGCCGCCGCCGAAGCGGCCGCGGCCGCCCGCATCGACGCAGCGCTCACCAAGGTGGCGGTACTGGACGAGGACCGGATCCTGCGCCGCTATCTCGGCACGATCCAGGCGATGCTGCGTACCAACGCGTTCCGGCCATCCCGCCGCTCACTCTCCTTCAAGCTCGACAGCAGGGCGGTGCCGGGCATGCCGCAGCCGGCACCCTGGCGGGAGATCTTCGTGTACGCCCCCGAGGTCGAGGCGGTGCATCTGCGCGGCGGGCCAGTCTCGCGCGGCGGGATCCGCTGGTCGGACCGGCGCGAGGACTTCCGCACCGAGATTCTGGGCCTGGTCAAAGCGCAGATGGTCAAGAACGCGGTGATCGTGCCGGTCGGCGCCAAGGGCGGGTTCGTGGTCAAGCGGCCGCCCAGGTCCGGCGAGCGGCAGGCGCTGCAGGACGAGGCGATCCGCTGCTACCGGATCTTCCTGGACGGCCTGCTCGACATTACCGATGACATCCGCGACGAGGTCACCATCCCGCCGGACGACGTGGTCCGCCACGACGGCGACGATCCCTATCTCGTGGTCGCGGCCGACAAGGGCACGGCCAGCTTCTCCGATATCGCCAACGCCCTCGCCACCGAGCGCGGCTTCTGGCTGGGCGACGCGTTCGCCTCGGGCGGCTCGGCGGGTTACGACCACAAGAAGATGGGCATCACCGCCAGGGGTGCTTGGGAATCGGTGCGCCGCCACTTCCGCGAGATGGGCATCGATCCGGAGCAGGACCCGATCAGCGTGATCGGCATCGGCGACATGTCCGGCGACGTGTTCGGCAACGGCATGCTGCTCAGCCGCTCGATCCGCCTGGTGGCGGCCTTCGACCACCGCCACGTGTTCCTGGATCCCGACCCGGATCCGGAGCGCAGCTTCAAGGAGCGCGAGCGGCTGTTCGCCCTGCCGCGCTCGTCCTGGGATGACTTCGACCGCAGCGTGATCAGCGAAGGCGGTGGGGTGTTCTCCCGCCAGCTCAAGTCGATCCCGCTCTCGCCGCAGATCCGCGCGGTGCTGGGCATCGAGGCGGAGAGCCTGCCGCCGTTTGAGCTGATGAGCGCCATCCTGAAGGCGCCGGTCGACCTGTTCTGGAACGGCGGGATCGGGACCTATGTCAAGGCGCGCGCCGAGACCCATCGGGAGGCACAGGACCGGGCTAACGACCCGATCCGGGTGGATGGCGAGGACCTGCGCTGCAAGGTGGTCGCCGAGGGCGGCAATCTCGGCGTCACCCAGCGCGGGCGGATCGCGTTCGCGCGCAAGGGCGGGCGGATCGGCACCGACTTCGTCGACAACTCGGCGGGCGTCGACTGCTCGGACCACGAGGTCAACATCAAGATCCTGACCGGGGCGGTGGAGCAGGCCGGGGA
>NZ_WUJP01000723.1 GCF_009806515.1 Geminicoccus flavidas
CCTCACTCGCAAGCAGCGCGACCTGCTCCTGCGCGAGATGACCGACGAGGTCGCGGCCATGGTCCTGCGCGACAACACGCTGCAGAACCTGGCGCTGTCCACGACCGAGCAGCGTGGCCTGGAGCTGATGGATTCGCAGATCGGCCTGATCCGCTCGCTGGAACGCAGCGGCCGGCTGGTGCGCAGCCTGGAGTTCCTTCCGGGTGACGAGGAGCTGGCCGAGCGGCGCCGCGAGGGCCAGGGCCTGACCCGGCCGGAGCTCGCCGTGCTGATGGCCTATGCCAAGATGGACCTGTTCGACGGGCTGTGCACCGGCACGGCCGTGGACGATCCCTATCTATCCCAGGAGCGGCTGCATTATTTCCCGCGGCCGCTGCGCAAGCGCTTTCCCGAGGCCATCGCCCGGCACCGCCTGGGGCGGGAGATCGTCGCCACCCGCCTGGCCAACGGCATGGTCAACCGGGCCGGCATCTCCTTCGTGCGTGATCTCGCCGATGAGACCGGCGCCACCGTCGACGAGATCGCCCGCGGCTACCTGATCGTGCGCGAGGTGTTCGAGCTGCTGCCGGTCTGGGGTGCGGTGGAGCAGCTCCCGGCCGCCAGCGGGCCGGCGCAGCTCGCTTTGCTGACCGAGCTCACCCGCACAACGGCACTGGCCGTGCGCTGGACGATCGTGCACGACCTGGCAAGCCTGCCGCTGGCCGACACGATCGAGCGGCTCCATGGCGGCATCCATGCGCTCCGGACCCAGATCGAGCAGCTGGCGCCGCCGAGCTTCGCCCAGTGGCTGCGCGGGCGCTGCGAGGAGCTGCAGGGGCTGGACCTGCCGGTCGAGGCGATCGACCATCTGGCGGTGCTGCCGCTGGCCACCGTGCTGCTCGACGTGCTGCGCATCGCCCACGATACCGGCATCGCGGTCGAGGAGGCGGCGCGCGTGCGCCTGGCGCTGGACGAGATGCTGGATACCGGGCGGATCGCGCAACTAGTCGACCGGATCGCCGTGCGCAGTGCCTGGGACCACGAGGCCAAGGCGGCGTTGCGCGACGAGCTGGCGGAGATGCTGCGCCGTGCCGCCCACGACCTGCTCACCAAGGGCGAGACGCTGGAATCCTGGCCGGAACGGCGCAAGGCCGCGATCGAGCGCTACCGCGGCGTCCTGACCCGGGCCGAGAACGAGGCGACGGTAGACCCCGCGGTAGTCGGTGCGGTGGTGCGCTCGTTGGGCCGGCTCACCGCGGGCTGACGCCCGCCCATATGAGCCGAGTTCAGCGGCCGACCTTGCCCTTGATCTCGTCGATCAGCCGGGACGCCTCGGCCTTGGTGAGCGGGCCGTCGGGCGGCTCGACCTTGGCCTCCTCGCACAGCGTGGTGAGATAGGAGGCCTGGGCGCCGGTCATCGGCTCGTCACCCGACACCCAGTCGTCCGGATCCTTCTCCGTGTTCGAGCCGGGATGCGGGTCCAGCTTCGGGTTGTCTGCGGCGTTGCTCATCTGGTCCTCGGTGTTCCTGTTATGTTCGGCAAGAACCCGGAGGGGTCGGTCCCGGTTCCCTCGTCAGGCGGCCCCGGGCTGACCGGCCCGCACCGCCGCGGCCTCCAGCAGGGCGCGCGCCGCCTCGCCGGCCGCTTCCATGTAGGCGGGGTCGCGGTGCAGCAGGATTACAGCGAAGCCGCCATCCAGCAGGAGCACGACCTGCCGGGCGAGCAGCCCCGGCTCCGGCAGCTCGCCGCTTGCGAGCTGCTCTGCCAGCCAGACCTCGAAGCGCTTCTTGTGGGCAGCACCGATGCGCATCGCCGGGTGGCCCGGCAGATTGGCGAGCTCCGCAGCCGTCCGCAGGAAGCCGCAGCCCTTCCAGCGGGGCTGCGCCACCGTGTGCGCTAGCCGCTGGAAGATCGCTTGGACCTTGAGCGGCAGCGCGCCCCCGGCTTCGGCGAACCAGCGCTGGAACAAAGCGAGGTTCGGCTGGTCACGGGCCTCCAGATAGGCAGCGACCAGCTCGTCCTTGCTGCGGAAGTGGTAGTAGAGCGTCCGCTTGGTCACCTTGGCCTGTGCCGCCACCGCATCGACGCTCACCGCCCGGATTCCCTGGGCGTAGAACAGCCGGCTCGCCGCCGCGATGATGCGTGACCTGGTGCTGGGAAGGGCAGGGGCCATGGGTCCGAGGTATACCGACCAGTGAGTATCCACAAGCGGGCGGCCCGCACTAGCCTGCAGGCGATCGGAGCATCCGGCAGCAGCAGGAGGGATCGTCATGAACGTGCTGGTCGAGGTGGCGGAGCGCATCGCCCTGGTGACCCTGAACCGGCCAGACCGGCTGAACGCCCTGGATTATGCCACGGTCGACCGCCTCCAGGCGCTGCTCGACGGGTTCGAGGCGGATGGCGGGGTGGGGGCAGTGATCCTGACCGGTGCCGGGGAGCGGGCCTTCTCGGCGGGCGCCGACATTCACGAGTTCACCGGCAGCGTCCGGGCCGGCGCCGTCACGGCCCTGCGCGATTTCGTCCTGCGCGGCCAGCGGTTGACCACGCGGATCGAGCGGTTCCCCAAGCCGGTGATCGTGGCGGTGAACGGGCTGGCCTATGGGGGCGGGTGCGAGATCACCGAGGCGGCACCGCTGGCACTGGCCAGCGAGCGAGCGAGCTTCGCCAAGCCGGAGATCCGGCTGGGCATGCCGCCGACCTTCGGCGGGACCCAGCGGCTGCCGCGCCTTGCCGGCCGCAAGCGGGCACTGGCCCTCCTGTTGAGCGGCGAGCCGTTCAGCCCAGCCCACGCGCTGGAGATCGGGCTGGTCAACCAGGTGGTGCCGCACGAGCAATTGCTGCCTGCGGCACGCGAACTGGCCGGGCGCATCCTGCGCCACAGCCCGGAAGCGATCGCCGCGGTGCTCGCGGCCGCCACGGGCGGCCTCGATCTTAGCATCGCCGACGGGCTGGCGCTGGAGGCCGAACAGTTCCGCCAGATCGCAGCCAGCGGCCGGCTCCTGCCGGGGCTGGAAGCCTGGGCGGCCAGTCGGGGCCAGGATAGGCGTGCGGTCAGTCCGGCAGGATGATCCGCGCCGGCCGGCCGTGCCGGCGCTGCTGGGTCCATTCCAGCACCAACATGTAGACCACCGCCAGTAGCGTCGGCCCCAAGAATACGCCGAGCAGGCCAAACGCGAAGGCGCCACCCAGCACCCCGATCAGGACCAGGAGGAGAGGAGTCTTGGTGGCGCCGACCTTGTGGATGAGCCAGGGCCGGATGACGTTGTCCGAGCTCGATACCGGCACGGCACCCCAGATGATCATGAAGATCGCCCAGAATGTCTCGTCCTGCTGGAACAGCCACAGAGCCGCAGGCACCCAGACCAGCGGCGGACCGATCGGGGTCAGCGACAGCACAGCGGTCAGGATGCCCAGGAAGGCCGGCGCTGGCAGGCCTGCCAGCCAGTAGCCGATGCCGGCCACCACACCCTGGATCACCGCGGTGCCGAGCATGCCATAGACCACGCCCTTGACCGTGCTGCCGGCGACATCCAGGAGCCGCTTGGCCCGCGCGCCCGTCAGCCGTTCCAGCCCGCCCTGGACCCGGCCTGCCACCGCCTCGCCGTCGCGGTAGAGGAAGAACATGATCACCAGGCTGAACGCGAGCTCCAGGAGCCCGGTGCCGATGCCGAGCCCTGCGGTCAGTGCGAGCTGCGCCAGGTTCTCGGCATAGGGGGTCAGGTAGCGCAGGATCGCGAAGCCGCTCTGGGCCGCGTCCCGCCACTCCTCGGCGATCAGCGGGCCCACCAGCGGCACCGCTTCCACCCAGCCGGGCGGGGGCGGCAGGCCGGTGGCGAAGACCTCGCGCATCCAGCGGATGCCGAGCGTCATCTGGTTGCCCATTGACGGCACCAGGGCGGCGAGCGGCACCACCAGGATCAGCAGGGCACCGGTGACCATGGTGAGCGAGGCCAGGCTCGGGGAGAGACGGCGCTGGCGCAGCCAGCGATAGGCGGGCCAGGTCGTGTAGACCAGGATGACCGCCCAGGCGGTAGCGGACAGGAACGGTGCCACCACCAGGTAGCTGGCGGCCAGGAGGATCGCCAGGGCGGCGACTCCCAGCACCTGTTCGAGGCTGGGCTGGTTCATCGGGGCCACCGGGAGGGCAGGGTCATGCGCCGGCCAGCCGGCCGGCCAGCACGGCAGCGGCCAGCGTCGCGATCTCGGGCGCGAGCATCCGGTCGTCCTCGAGCTTCGGGCTGAGCTCCCGCACGGTCGCGATCGCCGCTTCGAGGGCCGGCGACGAGCGCAGCGGGCGGCGGAACTCGATGCCCTGGCAGGCCGCCATCAGCTCCACGGCCAGGAGATGGGCGAGGTTGTCGTTCATCTCGATCAGCCGGCGCGCGGCGTAGGTGGCCATGCTGACATGGTCCTCCTGGTTCGCGGAGGTCGGCAGGCTTTCCACGGCCACCGGACCCGCCAGGTGCTTGTTCTCCATCTGCAGGGCGGCCGCCGTCACCTGGGCGATCATGAAGCCGGAGTTCAGCCCGGGTGCGGGGGTGAGGAAGGCTGGGAGGAGCGAGAAGCCGGGGTCGATCAGGAGCGCGATGCGCCGCTCGGCGATCGCACCGATCTCGGCCAGGGCGAGCGCGATGCGATCG
>NZ_WUJP01000724.1 GCF_009806515.1 Geminicoccus flavidas
GCCGCGAGTGCCACCGGCTCGGCATGGAAGTTGCCCCCGGACAGGATCTCCCCGTCCTCCGGGAAGACCAGCGGGTTGTCCGAGACCCCGTTGGCTTCGCGCTCCAGGATCCCGGCCGCATCCGAGAGCAGGTCCCAGCAGGCCCCCATCACCTGCGGCTGGCAGCGCAGGCAGTAGGGATCCTGCACCCGGTCGTCGCCGTAGCGGTGGCTCTCGCGGATCTCGCTGCCCTGGAGCAGCCCCGCCAGCTTCGCCGCCATGATCCCCTGGCCGGTCTGGTTGCGCAGCCGGTGGATGCGCGCGTCGAACGGCGTGTCCGACCCCTTGGCGGCGTCCACGGTCAGGGCACCGGCGATGAGCGCCGTGTCCAGCAGCAACTGGGCCTGCCACCAGCCATGGATCGCCAGCGCGGTCGAGACCTGGGTGCCATTCAGCAGCGCCAGGCCCTCCTTCGGCCCCAGCACCAGCGGTGCCGCGCCGATGCGGGCAAGCGCCTCACGGGCCGGCAGCCGCTCCCCCGCCAGCCGGATCTCGCCCTCGCCGATTAGGGCACCGCTCAGATGGGCAAGGGGCGCCAGGTCGCCCGACGCGCCCACCGAACCCTTGGCTGGCACCACCGGCAGGGCGTCGTGGCGCAGCAGGTTCAAGAGGGCGTCGACCGTGGCCGGCCGCACGCCCGAATGGCCATGGGCCAGCGAGGCGGCCTTGAGGATCAGGACCAGCCGGACCACGACGTCGTCGAGCGGGCGGCCCACGCCGCACATGTGGCTGAGCACGAGGCGCTTTTGCAGCTCCTCGACCTGGGCTGGCGAGATCCGGGTATGGGCCAGCCGGCCGAAGCCAGTGTTGACGCCATAGGTCGGCGCGTCCGCAGCCGCCGCCCGTGCCACCACCTGTTCGGCCGCCGCGATCTTCGGCCGGAACGATTCGTCCAGGACGAGCTCCAGGCCGGGCGTGCCCGCCCAGGCCATCAGCTCGCTCAGCACCACTCGGCCCGGAACCAGTTCCGGCATGCTCGCTCTCCTGCGTCCGCCTCTCGCTCTTAGGACGGTGGCGGCTTCGGCGCCATGGCCGAGACGGCAGCCGGCCGGGCCGTCGAGCCCGTGCGCCATGCCCGTGGCCCCATACGATGTCGCAGGCGGTAGCGGAGGGCCGATCCGCCGCGTATCAGGGGCGCGGACAGGTAGGTGGAAGCGGCTCCGGAGACCATCATAATGAACCCGATCCTATTCGCGCCCTCGCCCGAACGGATCGCGGCGAGCAACTGGACGGCGTTCCGCAATGCGTGGGCGGCGCGTGATCCGAGCGTGCCGGAGGAGCCGCGGGCGTTGTGGCGCCACAGCGTCACCTATGCGCCGGCCTTCTGGCAGGAGCTTCGGTCCCATGCCGGCGTGATCGACGAGGGCTCGCCCGAGCCGGCGCTGGTCGGCGACGCGATGCCGGGTGCGACGTGGTTCCCGAACCTGCGCCTGTCCTTTGCGGAGAACCTCCTGCGCCGCAGCGACGACGGCGTGGCGCTGATCGCCTGCGGCGAGCGCGGCAGCCGGCGCGAGGTCGACTTCGCCGAGCTGAACCGCATGGTCGCGGGCCTGCAGGCCTGCCTGCGCCGGCTGGGCGTCGGTGAGGGCGACCGGGTGGCCGGCCTCATGCCCAACATCCCCGAGGCGATCGTGGGCCTGCTCGCCGCCAACTCGATCGGCGCCGTATGGTCGTCCTGCTCCCCAGATTTCGGGCGGCAGGGCGTGCTCGACCGGTTCGGCCAGATCGAGCCCACCGTGCTCCTGACGGTCGACGGCTACAGCTATGGCGGCAAGCCGTTCGACATCCGGACCAAGGTCGCCGAGATCGCCGCTGCCATCCCGTCGCTGCGCGCGGTGGTGGTGGTGCCCTATCTCGAAGCCTCGCCTGACCTCTCGCCTGTGCCGAACGCGCTTAGCTGGCAGGAGGCGGTCCAGGGCGGCGAGGCCAAGCCGAGCTTCGTCCGCCTGTCGTTCGACCACCCGCTCCTGGTGCTCTACAGCTCCGGTACCACCGGTACACCCAAGGCCATCGTCCACGGCCAGGGCGGCACGCTGCTCCAGCACCTCAAGGAGCATCGCCTGCACGGCGACCTGAAGGACGGCGACCGGCTGTTCTATTTCACCACCACCTCCTGGATGATGTGGAACTGGCTGGTCAGCGGCCTTGCCTGCAACGCGACCCTGGTCCTGTGGGAGGGCTCGCCGTTCCATCCCGACCCCGCCGTGCTGTGGCGGCTCGCCGAGGCCGAGGGGTTCACCCAGTTCGGCACGTCCGCCAAATATATCGACGCCTGCAAGAAGGCCGGGGTCCGGCCGGCCGAGTTCGGGCTGGCGAAGCTGCGCACGCTGTTCTCGACCGGCTCGCCGCTGGTTCCGGAGAGCTTTGCCTGGATCTACGAGGCGGTGAAGCAGGAGCTGCAGGTGGCCTCGATCTCCGGCGGCACCGACATCGTGTCCTGCTTCGTCCTGGGCTATCCGACTCTGCCGGTCCGCATGGGCGAGATCCAGGGGCCGGGCCTGGGCCTCGCAGTCGACGTGTGGAACGATGACGGGCAGCCGGTGTGCGAGGAAAAGGGTGAGCTGGTCTGCACCCGGCCATTCCCCTGCATGCCGGTCTCATTCTGGAACGACCCGGATGGCAGCCGCTACCGGGCGGCGTATTTCGAGCGCTTCCCCGGCGTCTGGCACCATGGCGACTATGCCGAGATCACCGAAAGCGGCGGGATCGTGATCCATGGCCGCTCCGATGCCGTGCTCAACCCCGGCGGCGTGCGGATCGGCACGGCCGAGATCTACCGGCAGGTCGAGCAGGTCGAGGAGGTGCTGGAAGCGATCTGCGTCGGCCAGGACTGGGAAGGCGACGTGCGGGTCGTGTTGTTCGTGAAGCTCCGCCCGGGTCTGGAGCTCGACGACGGGCTGCGCGAGCGGATCAGGCGCCAGGTGCGGGCCAACACCACGCCCCGCCACGTGCCGGCCAGGATCGTCCAGGTCGCCGACATCCCGCGTACCATGAGCGGCAAGATCACCGAGATCGCGGTGCGCGACGTCATCCACGGCCGGCCAGTCAAGAACACCGAGGCGCTGGCCAACCCGCAGGCCCTCGACCTCTTCCGGGACCTGGAAGACCTGCGCCATTGACCAGGCCCACCACTGCCGCTGCCGGGCTGCGGGCGATCGGGCGCGAAGCGCCGATCTGGAGCCTCGCCGGCTGGCTGCCGCTCTGCCTGCTCTGGGCCACCGGCCATCTGCACTGGGTCGGCCTGCTGCTAGGTGCGGTGGTGGCATTCCTGGTCGGCGGCCTCCTGGCGCTCTGGCGGATCCGCGAGCTGGGCCCGCTACTCACCTGGGTCGAGCGGGTGCGCGATGGTCAGAGCACCGCCGGCGTGGTGCCGGACAGCTTCCTTTATGGACAGCTGCCCCAGGCGCTGCTGGCAGTGGAGCGCGAAACCCAGGCGCTGCGCCAGCAGGTTGCGTCCGCTGATGAGCTGCAGCGCGCCATCGTCGACACGGTGCCCGATCCGATGCTGGTGGTGAGCGCCCGCGGCCATGTCCGCATCGCCAATCCCAGCGCCGAGCAGCATTTCGCGCAGAAGCTGTCGGGCCAGCCGCTCGGGCGGTTCCTGCGCGACCCCGGCATCCTGGCTGCGATCGATTCGGCGATTCTGGGTGGCGTGTCCTCGACGGTGACCTTCAGCCCACTGCTCGAGCGGATGCGCCGCTATACCTGCCGGGTCCAGCCGGTCTTGATCGCCGGGGACGAGCCGGCCGCCGTCTTGTGCCTGCGCGAAACCTCCGAGCAGCTCGCGATCGAGCGAATGCGCTCGGATTTCATCGCGAACGCCAGCCACGAGCTGCGCACGCCGCTCACGGCACTCCTCGGCTTCGTCGAGACGCTGAAGGGACCGGCCAAGGACGACCCGGCGGCACAAGGGATGTTCTTGGACATCATGGCGGCCGAGGCCGCGCGGATGACCCGGCTGATCGACGATCTTCTGTCCCTGTCGCGGCTGGAGGCCGACAGCTCGCGCGCACCCACCGACGAGGTCGGGCTGGAGGAGCTGGTCGCGGCCACGGTGAGCGGGCTGGAGCCGCAGCTGCAGAAGAACGGCATGGTGGTGGAACTCGTGGCCGAGGACGGCATTCCGCCGGTGCGTGGCGACTACGACCAGCTCCAGCAGCTGGTCACGAACTTGGTCGACAATGCCTGCAAGTACGGGCGTCCGGGAACGCCGGTGCGGGTGGAGCTGAGCCGGCTGGACCCGGCCGGACCCGAGGCCGGACCACTCGCCGGCAGGAATGCGGTGCAGCTTGCGGTGATCGACCAGGGCGAGGGGATCGCGCCCGAGCACCTGCCGCGCCTCACCGAGCGGTTTTACCGAGCCGACAAGAGCCGCTCGCGCCGGGCCGGCGGCACCGGACTGGGCCTCGCGATCTGCAAGCACATCGTCAAGCGGCATGGCGGTCATCTGGGCGTGGCGAGCCGGCTGGGCGAGGGGTCGCGCTTCAGCGTGTTCCTGCCGCTGCGCTGAGCCGGGTACCCGCTGTCACGGTACTGTCACGGAGACATCATAAAAGCGGCACCGCCATGGGCCATTGGGGAGCCCATCGCACGTTACTCATTGGAGCCCACCAGATGAAGCATCTGGCCTACGCCGCGGCCGGTCTGGCCCTCGCTGCATTCGCGACCGACGCCCACGCCCGCGACCAGATCCGCATCGTCGGCAGCTCGACCGTGTTCCCGTTCTCCACCGCGGTCGCCGAGACGTTCGGCGGCAAGTCCGGCATGCCGGTTCCGGTGGTCGAGAGCACCGGCACTGGTGGCGGCATGAAGCTGTTCTGCAGCGGGGTCGGCGAAAGCACGCCCGACATCACCAACGCCTCGCGGCGGATCAAGGAGTCGGAGCTCGAGGCCTGCGCCAAGGCCGGCATCGATGCGGTGACCGAGGTCCAGATTGGCTTTGACGGCATCGTCCTCGCCTCTGACAAGTCGGCCCCGGACGTCAACCTGACCATCCCGCAGATCTTCCTGGCCCTCGCCAAGGAGGTCCCGGTGGACGGCAAGATGGCGCCCAACCCGTACCAGAAGTGGAGCGAGATCGACCCGTCCCTGCCTGACGTGAAGATCGAGGTCCTGGGCCCGCCGCCCACCTCCGGCACCCGCGACGCCTTCGTCGAGCTGGTGATGGATCACGGCTGCGCGACCTTCCCCGAGATCGAGGCGCTGGATGAGGATGCCAAGACGGCCGCCTGCCAGACGATCCGCGAGGATGGCGTCTATGTCGAGGCCGGCGAGAACGACAACCTGATCGTGCAGAAGCTGCAGGCCAACCCGAACGCGGTCGGCATCTTCGGCTACAGCTTCCTCGACCAGAACATGGACAGCCTGAACGGCCACCCGATCGACGGCAACGAGCCGACCTTCGAGAACATCGCCGCAGGCATCTACCCGGTTTCTCGCTCGATCTACTTCTATGTGAAGAACGCCCATGTCGGGGTCGTTCCGGGCATCAAGGAGTTCATCGAGGAGTTCACCAGCGAGGCCGCGTTCGGCGAGGACGGCTACCTGGCCGACAAGGGTCTGATTCCGATGCCGGAGGCGGACCGCGAGGCCGTGCGCAACAGTGCGATGGCGCTGACGCCGGTCAATCTGGGCTCCTGAGGGACTGAGGGCAGGGGGCGCCGATCGGGGCGCCCCCTGTTGCTTCGGCCGGCGGCACGGCCGTCCTGTCGACCGAGCCCTCGGCCTGGCGGTAAGACATGTATATATTAGCTATTATTCTGGTCATGGCGGCGGGCGCGTTCCAGCTCTCGCGCCAGCGGGCCTGGGCCCTGGCCGGCGGGCGCTCCAGCGCCCTGCACAGCCGCCCGTCCTACTATGGCTGGCACGCCGCCCTCCTGTCCGGCGGACCGGCGATCCTGCTGGTCATTCTGTGGTTCCTGTTCGCTTCCTCGATCGTCGGCTGGATCGTGACCGCCGGCCTGCCCGAGGCCGTGCGCAGCCAGTCGACCGAAGCGCTGCAGTTCTTCATGCAGGATGTGCGGCGGCTCGCGGCGGGCCTGCCGCTCGGCCGGGAAGCGACGCCAGAGGCGATCGACGCGGCCAATGCCTATGCTGCGGCGATGCTGGCCGGCAATTGGGTGTTCGGCATCATCGGCGTGCTGCTGGCCGGCTGGCTCGGCTGGCTCGCCTATCGTAAGGTCGACCCGAAATTCCGCGCTCGCAACCGCGTTGAGCGGTGGACGGACTATATCCTGCTCTCGGCCGCGGCGGTCTCCGTGCTGATCACCGCCGGCATCGTGTTCTCGGTGCTGTTTGAGAGCTTGCGCTTCTTCTCGATGGTCTCGCCGATCGAGTTCTTCTTCGGCCTGAACTGGAGCCCGCAGACCGCGATCCGCGCCGACCAGGTCGGCTCCAGCGGCAGCTTCGGCGCGGTGCCGCTGATCACCGGCACGCTCCTGATCACCTTCATCGCGATCTTCGTCGCCGGCCCGATCGGGATCATGGCGGCGATCTGGCTCTCCCAATACGCGCCTAGGCGGGTCCGGGACGTGGCCAAGCCGCTGATGGAGATCCTGGCCGGCATCCCGACCGTGGTCTACGGCTTCTTCGCCGCCCTCACCGTGGCTCCGTTCATCCGGAGCGTCGGCGAATCGCTGGGCCTGAACGTGGCTTCCGAAAGCGCGCTCGCCGCTGGCGTGGTCATGGGCATCATGATCATCCCCTTCGTGTCCTCCTTGTCGGACGACGCGATCAACGCCGTGCCCACTGCACTGCGTGACGGATCGTACGGCCTGGGCGCCACCAAGGCAGAAACCATCCAGCGGGTGATCCTGCCGGCAGCGCTGCCAGGCATCATCGCCGGCTTCCTGCTCGCGGTGAGCCGCGCCATCGGTGAAACCATGATCGTGGTGATGGCTGCCGGGCTTGCGGCCAACCTCACCCTCAACCCGCTCGCGGCGGTCACCACCGTCACGGTGCAGATCGTGACCTTGCTGGTGGGCGATCAGGAATTCGACAGCGCCAAGACCCTGGCGGCCTTCGCGCTCGGCCTGTTCCTGTTCGGCATCACCCTGATCCTGAACGTCATCGCCCTCTACATCCTCCAGCGCTTCCGGGAACGCTATGACTGAGCTGGTGTCCAACGGGGGCCGGTTCGCCGCGATCACGCAGCGGCCGCCCCGCCCAGAAGCGGTCGTGGCCGCGCACACGCGGCGGCGCTATGCCCGCGAGCGCCGCTTCAAGCTGATCGGCATGGGTGCCGTGATCGTGGCGATCGGTCTGCTCGCGATCCTGCTGGCCACGGTGCTCAGCAACGGCGCCGGGGCGTTCCAGCAAAACTACGCAGTGCTGGATGTCCGGTTCGACCCGGCCGAGATCGACCCTTCCGGCAACCGTGATCCCGAAGCGCTGGCCGATGCCGATTACCAGGCGGTCCTGAACGACGCCCTGGTCGCGGCGTTCCCGGACATGGACGACCGACAGGGGCGGCGCGCGATGCGGGCCATGCTGAGCAACAGCAGCGCGCTGCAACTGCGCCAGATGGTCCTGGACGATCCTTCGCTGATCGGCAGCACGGTCCCGGTCCGCTTCCTACTGGACGATGAGCGCGACCAGTACCTGAAGGGCGAGGTCGACCCGAGCCTTGCCGAGGCCAACCGCCGCCTGAAGGATCGTGACATCGCGCTGGTCGACCGGCTGGCGGAGCAGGGCCGCATCGAGACCGGCTTCAACTGGACATTGTTCACCAATGCCGACAGCCGCGAGCCCGAGCAGGCCGGCCTGCGTGCCGCCCTGGTCGGCTCCTTCTGGATGATGCTGATCTGCTTCCTCCTGTCGGTGCCCGTCGGCGTGGCCGCCGCGGTTTATCTGGAGGAGTTCGCGCCCAAGAACCGGTGGATCGACCTGATCGAGGTCAACGTCAACAATCTGGCGGCCGTGCCCTCGATCGTGTTCGGCCTTCTGGGCCTCGCGATCTTCCTGAACCTCTTCGGCGTCCCACGTTCGGCCTCCCTGGCCGGCGGGTTGACCCTGGCGCTGATGACCCTGCCGGTGATCATCGTGGTGACCAGGGCGGCCCTGCGCTCGATCCCGCCCTCGATCCGCGCGGCAGCATTGGGCGTGGGTGCGTCGCCGCTCCAGGTCGTGTTCCACCATGTCCTTCCGCTGGCGCTGCCGGGCATCCTGACCGGCACAATCATCGGCATGGCAAGGGCACTGGGGGAAACCGCACCACTGCTGATGATCGGCATGATCGCCTTCATCGCCAACGTGCCGAGTGGGCCGCTGGACCCGGCGACGGCACTGCCGGTGCAGGTCTTCCTGTGGTCGGACAGCCCGGAGCGGGCTTTCACCGAACGCATGGCGGCAGCGATCATCGTGCTGCTGGGCTTCCTGATCGCGATGAACGTGATCGCGGTTCTGCTGCGCAAGAAATTCGAACGGACGTGGTGAGCACCATGGCGACGGCAATCAAGGTCAACGATCTCCCGAAGACGGAGGTGCCCGCCGCCCAGCGGCCGGCACCCAAGATGTCGGCCCGGAAGGTCAACCTCTGGTACGGCCAGAAGCAGGCCCTGTTCGATGTCGACATCGACGTGGCCAAGAACTCGGTCGTGGCCCTGATCGGGCCGTCGGGTTGCGGCAAGTCGACCTTCCTGCGCTGCCTGAACCGGATGAACGACACGATCGACGGCTGCCGGATCGAGGGCGACATCCGTCTGGACGGCCGGGACATCTATGATCGCAGCGTGGACGTGGTGCAGCTGCGCCAGCAGGTGGGCATGGTCTTCCAGAAGCCCAATCCGTTCCCGAAGTCGATCTACGAGAACGTGGCCTATGGGCCCCGCATCCATGGGCTGGCCACGAACAAGGCGGAGTTCGACGAGATCGTCGAGACCAGCCTGAAGGGGGCCGGCCTGTGGAACGAGGTGGCCGATCGCCTGTCCCAGCCCGGCAACAGCCTGTCCGGCGGCCAGCAGCAGCGCCTGTGCATCGCTCGCGCGATCGCGGTGGCGCCCGAAGTGATCCTGATGGACGAGCCCTGCTCTGCGCTGGACCCGATCGCGACCGCCAAGATCGAGGAGCTGATCGACGAACTGCGTCAGCACTTCACCATCTGCATCGTCACCCACAACATGCAGCAAGCGGCACGCGTCTCGCAGAAGACCGCCTTCTTCCACCTGGGCAAGCTCATCGAGTTCGGGGATACCGACGAGATCTTCACCAATCCCAAGCAGCAGATGACCCAGGACTACATCACCGGCCGGTTCGGCTGAGCAAGGGAAGGGTGGCAGACATGAGCATGACCGAGAGCGGGCCGATCAAGAAGCACCTGGTGCGCTCCTATGACGACGACATCGAGCAGATCACCCGCCTGATCACCGAGATGGGCGCCATTGTCGAGCAGCAGGTGGCGTTCGCCACCCAGGCGCTGGCGGATGGCGACGAGCACGCGGCGCGCAGCGTGATCGACCGCGACCCCCAGGTCGATGCGCTGGAGGAACGGCTGGACCAGACCGCGATCCGGGTGCTGGCGATCCGTCAGCCAATGGCGATCGACCTGCGCATCATCGCGATGGCGCTCAAGATCTCCAACGACCTGGAGCGAATGGGCGACTATGCGGTCAACATCGCCAAGCGCGTGATCCGGCTGCAGAGCCAGACCCGGATCCGCACGATCCCGACCATGGTGATGATGTCGGAGATGTGCCAGGAGATGGTCAAGGACATCCTGGACGCCTATATCGCTCGCGATCCCGACAAGGCGATGGCGGTCTGGAAGCGTGACCAAGAAGTTGACAACGCGCACAACAGCGTATTCCGCGAGCTCCTGACCTACATGTTGGAGGATCCACGCAAGATCACGCCCTGCATCGATTTGATCTTCATCGCGAAGAACCTGGAGCGGATCGGCGATCATGCCACCAACATCGCGGAGAAGATCCACTACATGATCCATGGCGACGAGATCAACCGCAGCCGGGACGACGAGCAATGAGGCCCGTGATCCTGGTGGTTGAGGACGAGCCGCCGCTGCAGCAGCTCCTGGCCTACAACCTGAAGTCGGCCGGCTTCGAGGTCGTCCAGGCCTTCGACGGTGAGGAGGCGCTGCAGCTGATCGACGAGCGCGCCCCCGACTTGGTCCTGCTCGACTGGATGCTGCCGGAGGTTTCCGGCGTGGAGCTGTGCCGCCGGCTGCGCCGCCGCGCCGACACCTCTGCCGTGCCGATCATCATGCTGACCGCGCGCACCGAGGAGCATGACCGGCTGCGCGGCCTGGAGACCGGCGCCGACGACTATGTCACCAAGCCGTTCTCACCGGCCGAGCTGGTGGCCCGGATCCGCGCGGTGCTGCGCCGGGTCCGCCCGGCCTTCTCCGAGCAGACTCTGACCTTCCACGATCTGCGCATGGACCTGACCGCGCACCGGGTGTTCCGTAGCGGCCGCGAGGTCCACCTGTCACCGACCGAGTTCCGCCTCCTGCGCTACCTGCTGGAGAACCCCGGCCGGGTGTTCAACCGCAGCCAACTACTGGACCGGGTCTGGGGCTCCGACCTCGAGATCGAGCTGCGCACCGTGGACGCCACCGTCCGCCGCCTGCGCCGCTCGCTCAACCAGAACGGCGAGACCGACCTGCTCCGCACCGTGAGGGCCGAGGGCTATTCCCTGGACCTGAAGCACGGCATCCCGACCGAGGGCTTGGCCGAGACCGGCTGACCCCGCCCGTTGCCGGACCTCGTCACCCCAATCCAGCGGCCCGTCCCGTGCAGGGCGGCGGCGCGTGTGCCGAATGTGGGGAGGAGGGACGGGGAATAGGTGTGCCCGCCGGCCGTCGTCGCGCCCGGCCTTCCCTGAGCGGCAACGGCCCGATCCCTCAGAACGGCAGCAGGATGTCCAGCGCCTGCTGACCATAGCGCGGCTGCTGCACGTCGGTGATCTGGCCGCGGCCGCCATAGGCCATGCGCAGCTCGGCGATCTTCTCGTGGGCGATGGTGTTGTCGGAGGTGACGTCCTGCGGCCGGATCACGCCGGCCAGCACCAGCTCGCGCACCTCGAAATTCACCCGGATCTCCTGGCGGCCCCGGATCACCAGGTTGCCGTTCGGCAGCACCTGGGTCACCACCGCCGCCACCGCCAGCTTGATCTCCTCGTCGCGGCTGACCGTGCCGCTGCCGCGGCTGCCCGACTGGCTGCTCAGCCCGACGAAGTCACCGTCCTTCGATTCGTTGGACAGCAGGTCGCCGAGCTTGCCGGCCATCCCGAACATCTGGTTGATGCCCAGATCCTCGCTGTTCCGCCTGGCCCTCGTACTCTCGTTGCTGAGCTCCGCGCGGTCCGCCATGGTCACCCGGACAGTCACCACGTCGCCGATCTCCCGGGCCCGCTGGTCCTTGAAGAAGGCGCGTGCACCGCTGCGCCACAGCGAGTTGGCACCGGCCGTGGGGGCCGGCTCCGGCTCCGGCATCGGCAGGGAAACCGGCTGGTAGCCCGCCACCGCGACCGGATTCTCGATGGGTGTCAGCGGTGGTGTCTTGCCAATCGCCTCCAGGCGCTCGGAGATGCCGCAGCCGGTCAGCGGCAGGGCCAGGGCCAGGAGCGCCAGCCGCGCCCGCGTCAGCCTAGCCCGCCCGCCATCCGCCATCCGTTCCGTCAGCTCGACCGATGCCGGCCAGGCTCCGCCAATCCCCGTCATGAATCTTCTCCGATCACGATCTCACCTGCCGCCACGACCCGTCCCTGGACCTGATGGGCGCTCGTCAGGTTGCTGGCTCGCACCG
>NZ_WUJP01000725.1 GCF_009806515.1 Geminicoccus flavidas
TCGCACCCAGCGCACCGTCGTCCAGCGCGGTGCCGGTCACGCTCAGGCGCAGGCCGCCGCGCACGAAGCTGATCCGCACAGACTCACCCCGGCGGACCATGCGCGGCGGCTGGAGCCCGTTGCGCAGCACCGGCCGATCGGCCGGCAGCCGGCGCACCACCTCCATGCCATCGAGTTCGGCCAGGGAGCGCAGCGCGTCCGGATCCAGCCGCTGCAATGGCCAGGGCACCATGCGGAACCGCTCCGGCGTCACCAGTGCTCCCGCCGGCAGCGCCTCGACCGGCACCGGCACCGTCACCATCTCGTCCAGGACCGCCACCATGCGCAGCCGCCCGACATGGCCGGTGCCATCCTGCACCGCGAGCCAGCCGGTCAGCCGCGGCCCGCCGCTCGCGCCAGGGGCCGGCTGATCCGCCCTAAGCGTCACGAGCACCGGCGCAGCGCTGGGGTTGCCGAGCGGCAGGGCGGGCTGGAGGATCCGGACCTGCCAGTCGCCGTCCCGGCTTGCGGCCAGCTCCTGGCGGACCAGCGCCTGGAGGGCGGGCTCGTCCAGCGCCATGCCCGGCGCGATCGTGATGGGCTCCCCGGCCGCGGCCGGATGGGCCAGCAGCAAGGCGGCAAGCAAAGCTGCCGCGCTGCGCCAGCCGAAGAAGCGGAGCGGCACGGTCCGCATCCTCAACCCCGCAACTGGGTCACGGTGCCCATCATCGAATCAGTGGCGGTGATGACCCGCGAGTTCAGCTCATAGGCGCGCTGGGCGGTGATCAGGCTGGTGATCTCGGCCACGGGGTTGACGTTAGAATTCTCCAGATAGTGCTGGAGCACCGTGCCGGACCCATCCGAGCCGGGCGTGCCGATCATCGCCGGGCCGGACGCGGCGGTCTCGGCCAGGAGGTTGTTGCCGAGCGGCTCCAGGCCGACCTCGTTCACGAAGCTTGCCAGCTCGAGCTGGCCCAGCTCCTGCAGCTCGACCTGCCCCCGAATGCGCGCGCTGACCCCACCCTCCGGGTTGATGGCGACCTCGATGGCATTGCCCGGCACGACGATGCCGGGCGAGACCGGATAACCGTCGGCGGTCACCAGCTGGCCCTCCGGGCTCAACTGGAGATTGCCGGACCTTGTGTAGCCGAGCTCGCCCGAGGGCAGCTCCACCACGAAATAGCCCTCGCCCTGGATCGCCAGGTCGAGATCGTTCTCCGTTCCGACCAGCGGCCCCTGCTCCAGCACGCGGTACACGGCAGCGGTCTTCACGCCCAGGCCTATGTCCACGCCCGCCGGCACGGTTGTGCCGGTTTCCGACGAGGCAGCGCCGCCACGGCGCTGGCTCTGGTAGAGCAGGTCCTGGAACTCCGGACGCGCCCGCTTGAAGCCGGTCGTCGTCATGTTGGCGATGTTGTTGGAGATCACGTCGACGTTGAGCTGCTGTGCGGCCATGCCGGTCGCGGCGATGTTCAGGGATCGCATGAACGGGCTCCCGATCGGGCAGAGGTCAGGACGAGGCGAGCATCCGGTCGACCGTGCGCCGGGCCAGGTCGTGATGGGTTTCCAGCAGGCGCTGGGTGCTCTCGAAGGCGCGGGTGACCTCGATCAGCCGGGTCATCTCGACGAGCGGCTGGACATTGGAGCCTTCGAGCGAGCCCTGGACCACCCGGGCCGCCTCGGCCGGGACGGTCGGGCCATCCGTGCGGTAGCGGCCGCTGCCTTCCGGCACCAGGGCGGCATCATCACCCGGCTGGACTAGGCCCAGCCGGGCGACCACCACCTCGTCCGCGGAGATCGTGCCGTCGGCGGCGATCGTGATGCTCCGGGCATTGTCCGGCAGGATGATCGGAACGCCGCCATTGTCCAAGACCGCGGCATCGCCCGCGACCAGCCGGCCGGCCGCATCGGTCGTGAACCGGCCAGTCCGGGCCAGGCGCTCGCCCTCCGCAGTCTCCACCTGGAACCAGCCGGGGCCCACCAGCGCCAGGTCGAGGGCAGCACCCGTGCTGCGCAGGGGCCCCTCCTTGCGGTCCACGACCGTGCCGAAGTCCTGGGCGAAGGCGACCTCGCCCGGCTCGCCCGCGCGGCGCAGGTCCTTGGCGAACACGAGGTCTTGCCGCCGGAAACCGGTCGTGTCCGCGTTGGCGACGTTGCCCGCCACGACGTCCAACGCACGCTCGAGGCCAAGGCCACGGGCCAGGCCGAGATAGCCGGTAAGATCCAAGTCCGACCTCCACGCCGACGGGCCGCTCGCCCGTTTCGTCGGGTGGATCCTGCCAGAACCTGGTTAACGAAAGCCTAAGCGCCGGCGGATGGGCCAACCGGCGACACCGGCCCGCCGGTCGGTGTGATGCGCCCGGCCGAGACCCGGCTCAATGGGCCGGGGAGTCCGCGTAGCTGGCGATGGCGCCGCTGACCGAGCCCAGGATGTCGCTCAGCAGCGCCTCGTCCTCGGCCTCCACCATCACCCGGATCAGCGGCTCCGTGCCCGAGGCGCGCACCAGCAGGCGGCCCTTGCGGCCGAGCTTGGCCTGGCTGTCCTTGATCAGCTGCTCGATGACGGGCGAGGTCAGATCGATGCGCCGCTGCACCCGCACGTTGGAGAGCTTCTGCGGCAGGGGCGTGAACGGCCGGGCGACCTCGCTGACCGGCCGGTTCTTCTTGAGCAGCACCGCCAGGACCTGCAGCGCCGCCAGCAGCCCGTCGCCGGTGGTGCCGAAGTCGGTCATGATGATGTGGCCGGACTGCTCGCCGCCCAGGTTGTAGCCGCCCTGGCGCATCCGCTCGACCACGTAGCGGTCCCCGACCTTGGTGCGCAGCAGCGGCAGGCCGCGATCGGCCAGATAGGTCTCCAGGCCGAGATTCGACATCAGCGTGGCGACCACGCCGCCGCCGGTGAGCCGCTGCTCCTCCTGCCACTGGGTGGCGATCAGCGCCAGGACCTGGTCGCCGTCGATGATCTGGCCGTGCTCGTCGACCATCACCACCCGGTCGGCGTCGCCATCCAGCGCAATGCCCAGGTCGGCGCCGTGGGCGAGGACCGCGCGCGCGACATTCTCCGGATGGGTGGAGCCGCAGTCATGGTTGATGTTGAAGCCGTTCGGCGAGGTGCCGACCCGCACGACCTCCGCACCTAACTCCCAGAACAGGTCGGGGGCAATGTGGTAGGCGGCACCGTTGGCGCAATCGACCGCAATCTTGAGGCCGGCCAGCGTCATGCCGC
The DNA here is from genome assembly GCF_009806515.1 of Geminicoccus flavidas. GTDB lineage: Bacteria > Pseudomonadota > Alphaproteobacteria > Geminicoccales > Geminicoccaceae > Geminicoccus > Geminicoccus flavidus. Next base: position 3,206 of record NZ_WUJP01000725.1, read on the forward strand.
GCGGGAAGCTGCTCTTCAGATATTCCACATAGCGGCCATGCGCGTCGTCGATGCGCAGTGCCCGGCCGAGCTCCGCGGGACCTGCCAGCGCCGGTGCGGCGTCCGCCAAAATTGCCCGCTCGATCTCCACCTCGATCGCGTCGGACAGTTTGAAGCCGTCCGGCCCGAACAGCTTGATGCCGTTGTCCTGGTAGGGATTGTGCGAGGCCGAGATGACCACACCCAGGTCGGCGCGCAGCGTGCGGGTGAGGAACGCGGCGGCGGGCGTAGGCAGGGGTCCCGCCAGCATCACGTCCATGCCCGCGGAGACGAAGCCTGCCGTGAGCGCCGGCTCGATCATGTAGCCGGACAGCCGGGTGTCCTTGGCAATCACGACCCGGTGGCGATGGTCGCCCCGGACGAACACGCGCCCCGCCGCCTGTCCCAGACGCAACGCCATTTCAGCGGTCATGGGCCAAATGTTCGCGGTGCCCCGCACTCCATCCGTCCCGAACAGCCGCCGTTCCATGAGCCTGCGCCTCCGTCTGCGCTCCGCTACGAGATCGTCCACTTGCGGCCATGCGCAGCACAAGTCCACCCACGCAGTTCGCGCAGCAGCCATGCGATGCCGCACCGCAGCACCCATGCCACAGTGACGGTCACGAACGAGTGATAGCATGAGGTGCCGGCATCCTTTCAGGAAAATGCCAGAAGCCGTCATGCCGGAGCAGCACGCGTATCATGATGCACTATCGGCGCGCATCGCTCCTGCCGCGTGAGAACCGGCCGCTATGATCGCCACCAATATGCGGCAACTGGCACTGATGGGAGCGGCAGCGATGGTCGAGAATAGCGGGGAGATGGTCGAGGAATGCCGAGGGGAGATCATCCTGCCGGACGGCAGGGGCGAGCCGGCCGAGCGGCGCTCGCCGTTGCGCGGGGGGCCGACCTATCCGCGCAGCGCCGGGTGTGCAAATTGCAGCCCTGCCAGGGACCGCCGCGCGCGCCGGCGGCCGCGCGACGAGACGGTGCGTGGCCGCCTGATCGACGTGCAGGGCTGACGGGCCGCACGCCGCACTGGTCACGCGCCGTCCTTCGCTCGAACCTGACCAGCCGGTCGCAGTCGACCGGCTCCCGTCACTCGTCCGTGGCCTCTTCGGCGGCTGCGGGCGGGCGGCGGTCGAGGCCCAGGAGGAAGCATTCCGAGCTGTCACTGCGGGTGGCATCGGGGCGGAGGATGCGCACGCTGCGGAACATGGTCTTCGCCCGCTGCTGCAAGGTCGCCTCCGCACCGCGAACGAGCTTGATCAGCACGCTGCCGCCTTCGTTCAGATGGGCCGCACAGAACTCCAGCACCGCCTCGCCCAGCTGCTCCGCGCGCAGCCGGTCCACCAGCCTGCGGCCGGTGGAGGATGCGGCCATGTCGCTCAGCACGAGATCGACGCCCGATCCGACCGCCGCCGCTAGGGCCGCCTCGGTCGCTTCGCTCAGGAAGTCGCCCTCGATGATGGTGACGCCGGCGATCGGTGCGATCGGCTGGAGGTCGACCGCCACCACCCGCGCCTGCTTGTTGGCGGCGTACTGGCTCCACGATCCGGGTGCGGCACCCAGATCCGCGACCACCGTGCCAGGACGAATCAGGCCGAACCGCCGGTCGATCTCCTCCAGCTTGAACACCGAACGGGCCCGGTAGCCCAGTGCCTTGGCACGCTGCACGAACGGGTCGTTGAGCTGCCTGGTCAGCCAGCGCTGGGAGGAGGCGCTGTGCGCCCGCGCATCCCTCAGGCGCACCCGGGTCCGGGAGTTGCTGTCGCTCATGCGCCCACCCTCGCCCGCATCTGGTCCAGCCCGCCCGTCATTGCCAGCATCTGGTGCAGCCCCTTGCCGAGCAGGCCGTTCAGGATGCCCTCGCGCACCCCCCGGTCGGCCACCTGGAGCCGCTCGATTGGCCAGATCCGGCAGACCGCCTCCAGGATCGCGCAGCCAGCCACGACCAAGTCGGCCCGGCCCTTGCCGATGCAAGGGTGGGCCGCCCGCTCCGCATTGGTCAGGGTGCGCAGATGGCGGCCCACCGTGTCGAGCACGCCATAGTCCAGCATGGTGCCGTCGACCTGACG
>NZ_WUJP01000726.1 GCF_009806515.1 Geminicoccus flavidas
CCGGTCGTAGCGGCGCAAGCCCAGATGAATCGCGGCCATCGTGGTGACGGTGCCGGACGTGCCCAGCACCTGGACATTGCTCTGGTGGTCCCCGTGCCCGAACCAGCCCACCGGCTCGAACGCGGCCAGGCGCCTGGCGACGAAGCTGACCATCCGGTCATAGCGCTCCGGGTCCGGCTCCGAACCGAAGCTCTCGGACAGGGTGACCACGCCCAGCGGCAGGGAGACGGAACGCGCACCCCCGTCCTCGGGGCGGCGGTAGCGGTCCAGCCACATGAGCTCGGTCGAGCCCCCGCCGATATCGATCATCAGGAGGTGGCGCGCCGCGTCGTCGACCAGCGGCAGGCAGCCCAGCAGGGCGAGCGAGGCCTCCTCCGCTTGGTCCAGCACTTCCAGCCGGATCCCGGTCTGGCGCCGCACCCGCTCGACGAAGGCATGACCATTGTCCGCGCGCCGGCACGCCTCGGTGGCCACGCAGCGTGCCCGGGTTACCCCCCGCTTCAGCATGATCCCACGGCAGACCCGGATCGCCGCGACCGTGCGGGTCATGGCGCCGTCCGAGAGGCGGCCGGTATGGGCCAGGCCCTCGCCCAGCCGCACGATGCGCGAGAAGCTGTCGATCACCTCGAAGCCGCCGTCGGTCTCGCGTGCCACCAGCAACCGGCAGTTGTTGGTGCCCAGATCCAGGGCAGCCAGGACGGGGGCGGCCCGAGTTGCCGGGTCGCCCGGCTCGAGAAGGTCTTGGTCGTCCTCGGCTAGCATGGGCGGGGATCATATGTCCTGCCCGCGCGCTGGCGCAATCTGCCGCGTTGCACGGTTGGGCCACATCCATGCCCGAAGCGGCGTTGCTTGCCGGGCCGGCCGGCTCCCTGCTACCGGCTGTGCCGGGCGGGCGGCCACGCGGCGACCGGCCGCCCCATCACGAGCCGCCGGACCATTAAGGGGCGGCCGCCTGCCGGACACCGGGTGAAGATGAGCACGATCCGATCGACATTCGCGGCTACCCTGCTCCTGGGGCTGGCGGGCTGCTCCGGCGGCGACGATGCGCCGCGGCCCATGGCCAGCAGCGAGCCCTTCTGCCCGCGCCCTTCCCTGGTGGCCGACCTCGCTGCCAGCGAGGGGCGCAGTGCCGACGGCCAGACGGCCTGGACCGCTACGCTCGGCGACCTGCGCGCGAACTGTGATGCGCGCGAATTCGATTACCTGGTCGATTTCGAGGTGACGATCGACCTGCGGACCGGGCCGGGCTACGCGGGCGAGCCGGTCCAGGTCGAGTACTTCGTGGCAGTGACCACCGATACGGGCGAGGTGGTCGACAAGCAGACCTTCCCGGTCATCCTGCAGCCCGGCCGCAACGAGCGGCGCACCATGCGCCGGGAGACGCTGCGCCAGCGCCTGCCCTTCACCCACCAGGACCAGCCAGCGATCTGGTCGGTGCTGGTCGGCTTCGAGCCGACCGAGCAGCAGATCCGCGACCGGACCGAGCCGCTGCCGGCACTGGGCGAGGGGGCTGCGGCCAGTGGCGGCTCGGCGGACGGCGGCGGTTCGCCTGGAAGTGGACAGTGACCGATCCCGGCCCTTAGAACTTCTGCACCATCCGGCCGGTGACGCTTGCCCGTCGATCGGCCGGCCACGTGGCACGTGCGGCCACCGGACCCCGACAGAGGGCCGGATCCCGCGCTGCCGCCTAGGGGGGCAGAAGATGACGGGCTTCGAGATCTTCCTTTACTTCTTGGTGATCGCCTGCGGGGTGGCCGGGCTTGGCTACGGCGTGATGACGCGTGCCCAGGTCCTGGCGCTCCCCGCAGGCAATGAACGGATGCAGCAGATCGCGGCGGCCATCCAGGAAGGGGCCGGCGCTTATCTGAACCGCCAGTACACCACCATCGCGATTGTCGGCGTGGTGATCCTGCTGCTGCTGCTCGTGCTGCTGGGCATCTACCCGGCTCTGGGCTTCGCGATCGGCGCTGCTCTGTCCGGTGCCGCGGGCTTCATCGGCATGAACGTGTCGGTTCGGGCCAACGTGCGCACCGCCGAGGCGGCCCGCTCCGGCCTGGCGCGCGGCCTGGACGTCTCGTTCAAGGCGGGTGCCGTCACCGGCATGCTGGTGGTGGCGCTGGGCCTCCTGGGCGTGGCCCTCTACTTCGGCCTCCTGCTCTTGATCGGCGTCGACGAGCGCCGGATCCTGGAGGCGCTGGTCGGCCTGTCCTTCGGCGCGTCGCTCATCTCGATCTTCGCCAGGCTCGGCGGCGGCATCTTCACCAAGGGTGCCGATGTCGGCGCCGACCTGGTCGGCAAGGTCGAGGCCGGCATTCCCGAGGATGACCCGCGCAATCCCGCGGTGATCGCCGACAATGTCGGTGACAATGTCGGCGACTGCGCCGGCATGGCCGCCGACCTGTTCGAGACCTATGCGGTCACCATGGTGGCCACCATGCTGCTGGGCGCCATCTTCTTCGACGGCGCACAGCAGGCGACGCTCATGCTGTTCCCGCTGGTGATCGGCGGCGCCTGCCTGCTCGCTTCGATCGCCGGCACCTTTTTCGTGAAGCTGGGTGCCAGCAACGACATCATGGCCGCCCTGTACAAGGGCTTCATCGTGGCAGCCGCGATCTCCGCGGTGCTGATGCTGCTGTTCAGCCTGATCATGCTGTCGGGCACCGAGTTCACGCCCACGGTCGGGAGGTCGTTCGGCTGGCTCCACATATTCAGCTGCACGCTGGTGGGCCTGGCCGTCACCGGCCTGCTCATGTGGATCACCGACTTCTACACCTCGACCAAGCACGCGCCGGTCCGCTCGATCGCGCGGGCCAGCGAGACCGGGCACGGCACCAACGTGATCCAGGGCCTGGCCGTCTCGATGGAGGGCACCGCCCTGCCGGTGCTGGTGATCTGCGGCGGCATCCTGGCAGGCTACCTGCTGGCCGGGATCTACGGGATCGCGGTCGCCGCCACGACCATGCTGGCGCTGACCGGCGTGGTGGTCGCCCTGGATGCGTACGGGCCGGTCACCGACAATGCGGGCGGCATCGCCGAGATGGCCGACCTGCCCAAGGAGGTCCGGGTCACCACGGACGCGTTGGACGCGGTCGGCAACACCACCAAGGCGGTCACCAAGGGCTATGCGATCGGCTCGGCGGGCCTGGCCGCGGTGGTGCTGTTCGCGGCCTATGTCCAGGACCTCGGCCACTACTTCCCGCAATATGTCGACCTGTCGTTCAACCTGTCCGACCCCTACGTGGTGATCGGCCTGTTCGTCGGCGGACTGCTGCCCTACCTGTTCGGCGCCATGGGCATGAAGGCGGTCGGCCGCTCGGCGGGTGCGATCGTCGAGGAGGTCCGCCGGCAGTTCCGCGAGAACTCCGGCATCATGGCCGGCACCGCCAAGCCGGACTACAGCCGGGCGGTCGACATGCTGACCAAGGCGGCGATCAAGGAGATGATCCTGCCCTCGCTCCTGCCGGTGCTGGCGCCGATCCTGCTCTACGTCGTGATCGCGCTGGTGGACAGCCAGGCCAAGGCCTTCGTGGCGCTGGGTGCGATGCTGCTCGGCACGATCGTGACCGGCATCTTCGTGGCGATCTCGATGACCACGGGTGGCGGTGCTTGGGACAATGCCAAGAAGCTGATCGAGGAAGGCCACCACGGTGGCAAGGGCTCGGAAGCGCACAAGGCGGCGGTGACCGGCGACACGGTCGGCGACCCCTACAAGGACACGGCCGGGCCTGCGGTGAACCCGATGATCAAGATCATCAACATCGTGGCGCTGCTGATCCTGGCCGTGCTCGGCGGCTTCACCCCGACCTGAGCCGCACGCCGCGCGCAGCCTTCTCTGGCTGCGCGCCCGACAACAAGGCCCGGCTGGAAGCACCGGCCGGGCCTTTCGTTCGACGGACGGAATCGCGGCCGGGTCAGCTGCCGGGGCGGCGGGAGCGCTGGCTCCAGAACGGCGGGGCTCGGTCCCCCGTCGGGCCGCCCTCGGAGTTGAAGCGGCCGATATTGCCCAGCAACTGCTGGGCCAGGCTCAGCTCGTTGCCGGATGTCGGGGTGATGTCGGAGACCGGCGTGATGTCTTCGGCCTGGGATAGGTCGCTGCGTGCCACGTTGGTGACCAGCCCGTCATCGCCAAAGCTGATCGCCAGGACCTGCTGGTCGGTGATCTCCGCCTGGTAGAACGACTTGCGCTCGGTCTTCTGCGCCACGTAGTACCACTCGTCGTCCTCGAAGGTGGCAAGCGCGGACGGCGAACCCATCAGCCGGGCCACCTCCTGCTTGGAGGTGACGCCGGGCACGATGGCACCGGCCAGGTCCGCATCGAAGCGATGGCCGTGATTGTCGATCATCGGCGTACAGGCGGCCAGGACCAGGAGTGCCATTGCTGGGCCTGTCAGCCGGAGCATGCGGCAGGATGTCATCGGAAAGGTCCGTCCCCCAACCAAGCAGCAGGTATGCCGCCGGCCTGCGACCAGCGTCCGGGAAACTTAAGGCCATGAATTCGTCGCAGCAAGGCGGGATCGTTGCCGGCCTGCGCCGCCTGCTCGGCGGCGGCCAGCGCCGGCGGATGGCGGAGCGGCTCTATGCCGAGGCGGTCGAGCGGGCGCGGCGGCCGGAACTCTATGCCCGCATGGGCGTGGCCGACACGCCGGCCGGCCGGTACGAGATGGTCGCCTGGCAGGTGCTGGTGCAGCTCGCCGCACTGGGTGATCTGGGTGCCGATGGCCGCCGGCTCGGCCAGGAGATCGTCGACCGGATGTTCCTCGACATGGATCGTTCCCTGCGGGAGCTGGGGGTGGGCGACCTGTCGGTGGGCCGGGAAATGCGCAAGCTGGGGGAGACCTGGCAGGCGCGTACCGAGCTGGCCGAGCGGGTGTTCCCACCGGCCGGCACGGCGGTGCCCGCGAGTGCGGTGACCGAGCTGGGCGGGTTCCTGCAGAAGAATGCCGGCGAGGAGGGCAGGGCGGTCGACGGCCCCGCCCTCGCCGAAGACCTGTTCGCCATCCTGGCGGAACTGCGCGGCCGGCCGATCCCCACCCCCCCTGCTGCGGAACCTTGACCCTCATGGAGCCCGATCATACTTTCCGCGCCCGATCGCTGGCCGCGACCGGATGCCAAACAAAGCGGGTTGCGGGCCGAAGACGGTATTGTCGTTTCGCC
>NZ_WUJP01000727.1 GCF_009806515.1 Geminicoccus flavidas
ATGCGTATCCATCATATGTCGAGGTCGGTGACGTGGCGGCCGGCAGCGCCACGGGGGATGTGCGTGAACTCGTCGGTGGAACTCCAACGTCGCCAGAAGGTCGACCGGATCACGGCGGCGCCCGTTACGGTGACGGTCGCGGCCGAGCCGGACGAGCGGGCGGCGATCGCCCGTCGCCTGGAGCTGCAGGACGTGGCCTCGCTGGAGGCCGAGTGCCGGCTGGACCGGCCGCCTGCGGTCAAGGGCGTGCGGCTGCGCGGCCGTCTGCGCGCCAAGGTCACCCAGATCTGCGTGGTGACGCTCGAGCCGATGCCGGTCGAGGTCGTGACCGAGTTCGAGCGCCTCTACCTTCCGGGCTGGACGCCCGAGATGGACGAGATGACCGAGACGGTGGACGCGGAGGCGCCGGACATCGAGCCGCTGGACGGCGATACGATCGACCTGGGCGAGGCAGTGGTCGAGGAACTGTCCCTGGCGCTCGATCCCTATCCCCGGCTGCCGGGGGCGGAGCTGGACCCGCCCGATATGGACGGCCGGCCCAACCCGTTCCAGGCGCTGGCCGCGCTCCGCCGGTCATGAGCCTCACCATCGCCCTCGACCTCATGGGTGGGGATGACGCTCCGGCGATCGTGATCGACGGTGCCGCGCTCGCCCACAAGCGCCACGCGGACGTCGACTTCCTGCTGTTCGGGGACGAGGCGAAGGTGCGGCCCCATCTGGCCCGGCACCCCGCGCTCGCGGCGATGCCGCTGGTCCACACCACCGAGTTCGTCGCGGGCGACGCCAAGCCGTCCCATGCCCTGCGCCAGGGCCGGCAGTCGTCGATGCGGCTGGCGATCAATGCGGTGAAGGAGGGCAGGGCCGCGGCGGCGGTCTCGGCCGGCAATACCGGCGCCCTGATGGCGATGGCCAAGTTCGTGCTGAAGACCCTGCCCGGCATCGACCGGCCGGCGATCGCCGGGCCGATGCCTGCCGGCGAAAAGAGCGCCATCGTGCTGGACCTGGGCGCCAACGTCGACTGCGGGGTCGAGCACCTCGTACAGTTCGCGGTGATGGGCCACGTCTTCGCTCGGATCGTGCTGGGCCTGCCCGAGCCCAAGATCGGCCTGCTCAACATTGGCACCGAGGACCTCAAGGGCAACGAGGTGATCCGGGGTGCTGCGGCGATGCTCCGGGCCAGCCCGCTGAATGGCGACTTCTATGGCTTCGTGGAAGGCACCGACGTGACCCGCGGGGTGGTCGACGTGGTGGTCACCGACGGCTTCACCGGCAACGTCGCGCTCAAGATCGCGGAAGGTACGGCTGCGATGTACGCCTCCTTCCTGCGCCAGGCCTTCCGCTCCGACTGGCGGGCGAAGCTTGGCTACCTCCTGGCCCGGCCGGCACTCAGCCGGGTGCGCGCCAGGCTCGACCCGCGTCGCTACAACGGTGCCATGCTGCTCGGGCTCAACGGCATCGTGGTCAAGAGCCATGGCGGCACCGACGCGGTCGGGTTCGGTCATGCGATCGAAGCGGCCGTGGAACTGGTGCGGGCCGGCACCAATGACCGGATCATCGAGGAAATGACCGCGGTTGCAGGACGGGACGCCGGTGCGCCCGCCGCGGCCGTCGGCTGAAGGTTGCCCATGCTGCGCTCGATCGTGCTCGGGATCGGCTCCTATCTGCCGGAGCGGGTGGTCACCAACGACGACATGGCCCGGATGGTCGATACCTCGGACGAGTGGATCCGGGAGCGGACCGGCATCACCCGGCGCCATTTCGCCGCAGAGGGCGAGACCACCTCGGACCTGGCGGTGGCCGCTTCGTTGCGCGCCATCGAGGCCGCCGGTATCGACCGCAACTCGATTGATCTGGTCCTGGTGGCGACCTCCACCCCGGACAACACCTTCCCGGCCACCGCCACCGCAGTGCAGCGCAAGCTGGGCCTGCCGGTCGGCATCGCCTTCGACCTCCAGGCCGTGTGCGCGGGCTTCGCCTATGCGATCTCGGTGGCCGACGCGCTCCTGGTCACCGGGCGGGCGCGCCGGGCGCTGGTGATCGGCGCCGAGACCTTCTCGCGCATCCTGGACTTCGAGGATCGCGGCACCTGCGTCCTGTTCGGCGATGGGGCAGGCGCCGTCGTGCTGGCTGCCACCGAGCAACCCGGCCATGTGAGCGACCGCGGCGTGCTGGCAACGGCCCTGGGTGCGGATGGGCGCCAGTACGACCATCTCTATGTCGATGGCGGGGTGTCCTCGACGCGGACCATCGGTATCCTGCGGATGAACGGGCGGGAAGTGTTCCGCCACGCGGTCCAGCGCCTGTCGGAGGCGGCGATCGAGGTGGTGGCCAAGGCGGGGCTCCGGCTCGCCGACATCGACTACCTGGTCCCGCACCAGGCGAACCGGCGGATCATCGAGGCGGTCGGCAAGCGTCTCGACATAGCACCGGACCAGGTGATCGTGACCGTCGATCGTCATGCCAACACCTCGGCCGCCTCGATTCCGCTGGCACTCGATGTCGCAGTGAAGGACGGCCGGATCGGCGAGGGCGATCTTCTGGTCCTCAACGCCATGGGCGGCGGCTTTACCTGGGGTGCGGCACTGCTGCGCTGGTGACCTCTCGGGTCCTGGGCCGGATCCGGGCAAGACTATCGCCTCTTGCGCGAACTGCGTGGCGCGGTTCCTCTTGCACTGGAGGATCGCGTTGATTTACCGTGACTTGGCGAATGGTGTTGCCGAGAGGGACAAAGCCAGCATGGCCGATCGGACGGTCACACGAGCGCATCTGGCCGAGGCGGTGTTCCAGGAGGTTGGCCTGTCGCGCAGCGAGTCGGCGGCCCTGGTGGACGAGGTGCTGGACCGGGTGTCCGACGCGCTGGTGACCGACGGCACGGTGAAGATCTCCTCGTTCGGCACGTTCGCCGTCCGCCAGAAGGGCGAGCGGCTCGGGCGCAACCCCAAGACCGGCGAGGAGGTACCGATCCTGCCGCGCCGGGTGCTGGTGTTTCGGCCCTCCCAGGTGCTCAAGGCGCGGCTGAACGGCGAGGATCCGCCGGGCGAGGCGGACGGCGAGGCATGAGCGAAACGCTGGTCGGGCCCGGCAGTGCCGAGGATCGCGCCGTCCGTCCGACCAAGGCCGCGAGTGCCTTCCGCACCATCAGCGAGGTGGCCGACGAGTTGGAAGTCGCCCAGCACGTGCTGCGCTTCTGGGAAAGCAAGTTCCCCCAGGTCCGGCCGCTCAAGCGCGGCGGCGGGCGGCGCTACTACCGCCCGGAGGACATCGACCTGCTGCGGCGCATCCGCAGCCTGCTCTACGACGAGGGCTACACCATCAAGGGCGTGCAGAAGCTCCTGCGCGTCCGCCGGCGCACCGCACCCGCGACCACGCCCGCTCCCGCCGGGCTTCCGGCCGCACCCGAGCCGCTCGCCGCCGAGCCCCCGCCCGACGACCTTCGCCAGCCACCGCCGCCGCTGCCCTTCGACCAGCCGCCGCCGACACCGCCGCGCGAGGCCGCCAACGCGGAGCGCCGCCGCCTGCTGGCCGAGCTCCACGGCGAGCTCCGCCTGCTCGGCCAGATCGCACGCGACCTGTCCCGCCAGCTCGACCCGTCCCTGCTCAACCCATCATTGTCGTCGCCCCAAGACGGTGCTATCGACCCACCCGCACGGAGCGTGGCGCAGCCCGGTTAGCGCACCAGTCTGGGGGACTGGGGGTCGCGAGTTCAAATCTCGCCGCTCCGACCAACCACTTCAGTGAGTTAGCTGCCACCGTCTCGCCAGCGTTCCTCGCCTGGTGAGCACGTGGGGAGCAGATCCTGTCGCTGATTCGTCTGCCCTCGCTAGAGGTGCGGTGAGCTGTCGCACCTGATCTGGCAGACACCTCGCGGATACGACGATCAGCTGGTGAGCGACGAGAGATATTGGTCGGGCCCTGCGGCCGCACCGAGCCGCGCGGTGCAGGGTTCAGGCATAGGGATTGTCAGGACCATGCTGCCAGTGGGACTCATCGTAGCCCCGCTAGGTGTTTAGCCTCGGAGTGTCATGGACGGCCTAATCTCTCGAAGATCGAGAGGATATCCTACGGCA
>NZ_WUJP01000705.1 GCF_009806515.1 Geminicoccus flavidas
GGCCGGCGCACCGTCTGGGGTGGCCGCCACGAGGTCCGCCCTATCCTGTACATGGCGGCCGTCACCGCAATCCGGTGTAACACGCGCATCGCCGCCGCCTACCGAGGCCTGCGCGAGCGGGGCAAGCCGGCCAAGGTCGCCCTGACCGCATGCATGCGCAGGCTCATCACCATGCTCAACGCCATGCTGCGGGATGGCCGCCCGTGGGACGCCGGCACGGCCTCGAGGTGATGGTGAGCCTCAGGCCCAGCTGGGACCACGCAGGCGAACGGCGCCGCCTGCGCGGCTCCTCGCGAAGCGCGAGGCCGGTCTCGGCGTGTAGTTCTACCCGGGGACGGCCGCGGACTGCCGAGCGCCGGCGATCTTCTTGGCAGCCAGCTCCGCCACGATCAGGACCGGCACGTGTGTGTTCACGCTTGGTATCTCGGGGATCACCGAGGCGTCCACCACCCTCAGGCCGTCCACCCCCCAGACCCCGAGATCACGCGCATCGACGACGCTGCGTTCCGGGTCGAGCCCGAACGCGCAGGTGCCAACGTAGTGGAAGTACGTGCTCGTATTCCTCTCGATGAACGCCTCGGGGCCATCGGGCGCGAAATCGCGGAGCCTCAGCACGCCGCGGCGCCAAGGATCGAGGGCGCGCGCGTTGCCGACCTCCAGCGCCCACTCCAGGCCCCTCCGGAGCGCGGTCCGGTCCGCCGCCGTCTCCAGGTAGTTGGGATCGATCAGGAGCGAGGCGTTCGGGTCGGCACTGGCGAGCCGGACCCGGCCCCGGCTGGTCGGTTTGATCACCGACGGCCAGACGACGTAGGCCTGGCGCACGTCGTAGACCGCGCTCGCGAACGCGAAGTGGACCGTGACGAGCTGCACGTTCGGCGCCTCCGCGGGCGAGTTCGTCCGCAGGTAGGCGACGGTGGAGATGCCGTTGGTCACCGGTGGCGGCAGCTCTCGGCTCGTCGGGAAGTGGAAGCCGCTCAGGAGCGGATGGTCCTGCAGGTTGCGCCCGACCGCCGGCAGGTCTTGTCGAGGACGGACGCCTACCTCGCGCAGCTCGCCGGCCGGGCCGATGCCCGACAGCAGGAGCAGCTTCGGCGTGCCAAACGTACCGGCGC
>NZ_WUJP01000706.1 GCF_009806515.1 Geminicoccus flavidas
AGAGCACCACGTCGCGTTCGGCCGCGAACTCGCGCCGTCGGTCCTCATGCACTGCTGACACGCCCCGGCACCGGCTGCCGGAGAACAGAAGGCCCGTCACCTCGGTCCGGGTCAAAAGGGTCAGGTTGGGACGGTCCAGGACCGGCAGGAGGTAACCCTGCGCAGCCCCGACCCGCCGCCCGCGGGCGGTCACGTTCTCGTCCACGTAGCCAGTGCCGTCGAGCCGCGGGAGCTCGTTAAGCTCGATGCGGCGCAGCCCGATCTCCTCCGCGGCCCGCAGCAGCAGCGGCGACAAGGGGTGCGTGGCGGCCGGCCTCCCGACCGGGATCGGCCCGTTCCGGCCACGCGTCGGGCTGCCCTCGCCGCGGTAGTCCTCGATCCTCTTGAAGGCGCGCCGGGCCGCGTCGAACCCCCAAGACGGGTCCCCGAGTTCGGCCCAGGCCTCGTAGTCCCGCTCGTCGCC
>NZ_WUJP01000707.1 GCF_009806515.1 Geminicoccus flavidas
GCGCAGCCACATCAGAGCGTTGATGCTGCTCGACCCGCCTACGAGGCGGCCTGACGGGAGCACCAGGACGCGGTCGTCCAGCCGGTCCTGCGGCACTGTGGGCCGCGACCAGTCGAGCTCGGACCCGAGATTGGTGAACCAGACGAATGGATCGGTGATCTGTGGCCGGTTGAGCCCACCCGGCCCCGCCTCGATCAAGAGCACGGAGACCGAGCGGTCGGCCGAGAGGCGGTTGGCGAGAACGCAGCCGGCGGTGCCGGCGCCAACGATGACGTAGTCGTAGCCGGCCTTGAGATCAGCCCGGCGCTGGGCCTGGTTCTCGGCCGCCTGGGCCGCGTGATCGGCCCAGGCTACCGCGGTGGCGCTCGCGACCCCGGCCTTGAGAAGTGTACCGAGGAACGTCCGGCGGTCGATCCGGCCGGTGTAGGCCGCCAGAGAGAGCGCGTTGAGGAACTCGCCCTTTTGATACTCGTCTGGCGCGCCACTCCCGTCCGCGTCGACCCGTTCTTCATCGCCTTGGGGATCGAAGCGCTCGGCCATCTCGGTTCCTCCCGCGTGCTGCTACCCCCGTCATGGGGCGGTCAGGCTCGGGTGGCGGGAGGAAGCAGTCTCCGGCGCTCGGCGCAGTACCGGCGCCGGTGTTGTCATCGCTTCGCGATGATGCGCTCGGGATGAGGCCGCGACAATGATCACCAGCTGCCCGCGACTGCCTTGACACCGAACACAGCCGCTCTGTCGGCTACCGGCGCCGTGTCGATCCGCGCAGTCGACGTGGCTTTGGCAGCAGATGAACGATTCTCTCGACCTCGAGCAGTCGAGTGCCGAGGGCCTCGATCATCTTCATGAGGCGCAGCCGCTCTTGTGCCTCACGTTGCATCCCTTCCTCGATGCGCCGGAGGAGGGTCAGGATCTGATCGACATCCTCCCGTTCCTCGGCGCACCGAGCATCATTGTCGTTCTCTGGATCCCGCACGTGGTTCTCCTTTCACCCGTCCCAGATGCCTACTGACGTGACGCTAAAGAGCGTGATGGTACCCTGGCTGAAGGTCTGGTCGTTGATGTGCCCGAGGTTGCCGGTGTCAATCACCAGGCTCTGCCGTGTTTCGCCCATGAATGAGGCTGATCGAACCGAAATCCCCTTGTTCCCAACCCCAACGACATCGTCACCGTTCGTGTCGAGCTGGTATAGGGACACGAAAGCCGCGAAGGTCGTCTTGATCTCGAAAGGTTCGCCCGTCTGCGTGTAGTGGTGATAGCTGATCGACAGGCGGTCTTCGCCCGGACGGAAGTCGGAGATCAGATCGTTGGCTTCGACGTAGTGGGTGTCATGCTCGTCCCACCCGCCGTTCTCCTGGTAGGAGAAGTCGTAGTAGAAGACATCCTCTCCAGACCCGCCGGTGAGGATGTCCTTGCCGTTCCCGCCGGTCAGCATGTCATTGCTGGCCCCGCCGATCAGGCGATCGTCCCCACCGTTGCCGACGAGGTAGTCTTCGCCTTCGCCCCCATCTAGCCGATCGGCGGACCACGAGCCGCTCAGGCTGTCGTCGCCGTCCTCGCCCCGGATGTTGTTGCTGCCGGCGCCGCCCCAACATAGTCATCGCCGGCCCCGCCGAACCCGATGATGCGTGATCCGGTCAGCGGATCGTCATCGTCATGATCGTCCTGTCGAACGTGTCCTCGCCTTCATTGCCGAACAGGACGTTGAGGCCGCCGCCGCGAAGGCTGTCGTTGCCTTCACCGCCCACCAAGCGGTCATCACCGAAGCCGCCGTCGATCTGATCGTTGCCTGCCCCGCCGACAAGGAAGTCACGCCCGTCCCCGCCGTACAGCCAGTCGTCATCGTCGCCGGCGAAGATCGTGTCATCGCCTTCGTCACCGTAGGGCCAGTCTTTGCCCGGCCCGCCATCAATCCGGTCGTTGCCTATCCCGCCCGCAGCCCAGTCGTCCCCGCCGTGGCCCCGCAGGATGTCGTCCCCGCCGTGGCCCCGCAGGCGGTCGTTGCCGCCGATTCCCCAGATGACATCAATACGACCATCCCCGGAAGTCTGATCATCCTGCATCGTGCCCGTCAGGACGCGTCGCACAGTCTGAACACTCATCACTATGGCCTTCCAGAATCCCAACGCATCTATGGGACTGAGAAACGCTGATGTCGAACCACAAGATCAAGTCTATACTCAGATAAATTCGGAAATATCTGCTAAAGTTTGTCTAGGATCCAGCCGAAGTCGTCGCGCTGGCCGCGCATCCATTTTCCACCACGGCAGATTGCGTGCCATCAGATAAATTGGTTACGCGGCCGGCCAACGAGCCCGGCCGCCCGTGTCCTCCGGTTGCCGGCGCCGCATCAGGACCGATGTGTCGATCATGAGCTTGGGCACCGGACTGGCACTCAGCATCGCGCTTGGTGCGGTGGTGGGCGAAGCGCTGTTCGACAATATGGCGGCCGGCGCGGTCGGCCTCTGCTTGGGCGTGACGCTCGGGCAGGTCAGGCGCTGACCGGCTAGCCGCCGCTATCGAGCCACTGCTAGGCGGCCTGCTTCATTCCAGCTCGATCATGACCGCCAATTCGGCATGCCGGATGGCCTGCTTCACGTCGACGGGCTGCTGGGTCAGCATCTGGCGGACAACCTCAACGGAAATGCCGGTCTGCTGGGCGATCTGCGTCACCGACCGGCCTTGCGCGGCAGCGCACGCGAAAAGCACTTTCGCCGGATCGTGTTGCTTGAGCAGACGCGCGATCCGCGACGTGCTGATCCGCAACGCAGATGCACACATGGCGGTGGTGGCGAGCCGGGCGCGCATGGAATCGATGGCGGTCCGTGCCTCGGCGTCGGTGACGCGGCGCTCCGGCCCGCCCCGGCACCGGCCGACCCGTGGACGGCGGAGCTCGTCCGGCTGCGCCAGGTCGAGTTGCAGGCTGCGCAGCTGGTGGCGGCCGGTCAGGCGGTGGTGGCGCAGATGGAGCGGCTGCTTGGCGAACTGCACCACCTGCAGCAGCAGGTCGAGGCCCTCCAGCTGGCCACCCACGCCAGGGGCAGCGTGGGCGCCGGGCAGCCCACCGGCGCCCACACGCGGGCCGGCACGCGCCGGAGCTGAGGCGGGCCGGCCGGCATCCCACCCCCTCGCCCCATCTGCCATAACCTCCGACCAGCCTGGACGGCCTCGTCCCCCATGGACGGCCGCCGATCAGGCGGCCGGCTGACGCCGCTGGGTGATGCCCAGCACGCAGCAGTGCTCCAGCACGGCGTCGCCTACCGGGCGGCGCACCTCCGGCGGCAGCTCGATCGCCTGGCGCCAGCTGCCGTCCGGTGCCCGGTAGCGGGGCAGGTCGACGCCGGTGGCTTCCTCCCCGGTGACCGGGTGCTTGAGCCGGAGCACCTGCACCCCGTGCAGCACGAGCGGCACCCCATCCAGCACCAGCTCCACTGAGGCCAGGGCCAGCAGCTTGCCCTTGGCCACCGGCTGCACCGCCAGCACGGTGGCGGTGATCAGGGTGGTGTCGTCGTTCGCCTGTGGATTGCTCGAGTAAGCATCAGATCAACCATGAAGATTGGCAGTCGTTCCGCCAGTGCCGGCATCGTACGGCTTGATCGGGATGGCCTGGAATTGCCGAAAATTTGATTCAAATTTGTTGGAATTATTCCAGGTTATGGCGTGGGCTGATCGGATCAGCCATGGCGGCAGCCGGAGGAAGCCATGACCAAGCCACGCCATGCGCCGTGTTCTACATTAGCGGCTGTTGCCCCGGCCGATGCCGACCTGCTTCAGCGCGTGGCGGCTCTGGCCAGGAACGATGACCAGGCCCAGCGCTTGCGCCAGCTGATCCAGAACGCCGGGGCGATCCCGCAGGCCGCGTGGCTGGCGGCCTTGCGGCCGACCAGGCACTAGCGGCAGCAAACGGCCTCAGGAGCCAAGCCGTCATGGGCCCCAGGCTCGCCAGCCGACCTGCCAAGGGCAAAGGCTGGCGGGGCGGCCGAACCTGCCTCCATCCCCTATAGCTGTCCACTTCTGCCATAACCTCCGACCTGTGCGAGCACCGCCATGGCCACTCTTAATCCATTTGATCTGGGTCTCCCCAAGCACGCCATAATTGAGTAACTCCGAACGAGTTGCGCCCACGGCCTCGTTGCGAGTTCTCATAGTTCGAGTATAATGCTCGGTCTTCGCGAGTCCAATAGGGGCCAACAGCTTCGCTAGAATGACAACCTTGGCATCGCTGGAGGTTGACATGAACACTCGTGTTCTAGTGGCCGCTTGCTTCACAACATTGTTGAGCATGACCGGTGCAGGGGAGGCTGCGCAGTGGCAGGTATGCGGAGACCTCCGCAACTTCAATCTTACTAGTTGCGAGTTCCGCGGTAGGCCAGGAACGCATTGGGAGTATGGAATCGTATGGAATTCACCCGAACCACTTCCCTCGGTCTGCGTCACATGGAATAGAGGCATTCGAATTCACAATAAAGAACCACATTTTGTGAACAGCGACAATCCTACTATCAATCAAAGATGGGGTGGATTCGTGTTTTATCAAGGAACCGATGCGTCAGATGACAATATATGTTCAAATGGCTTCAGGCACAGATATTGGATTCTAGACACAAACAACGTCGTTACTATGACAAGCAGCAACGGGTGTTTCTTTGATTACCCGGTTTACTGCCGTCGTCGCTGATAATGCTGTGCGGAGGAACTTTGCTCACTGTTCAAGGCGTAGCGGGGTGCAGCTTTCTTGGGCGTCCTCATGGCTTTTTTTGGGTTCCTCCGCTTGACCTCAGGCTTGGCCGACCACGCAGGAAGCGGCGCACTGGCCATCCTTCTCACCAGCGCGTCGACCTTTGATCCGTACGGCACCTTCTCCAGCGCCTCAGATAGCTGAGGGACGTGAAGGCCGGCGCTGTAGTGGCCAAAGCTCATCCCCTCCACCCGACCAAAGAACGGCAGGACGACCACATGGCCACCATTACGGGAACCGAGGATAAGGACCTCCTTTACGGCACCCCGCTGAAGGATCTGATCGATGGTCTGGGCGCCAGCGATATCGTGTTTGGTCGGGCTGGGGATGATCGGATCTACGGTCGCGCCGGCGCCGACCGGCTCTATGGCGAAGGCGGGACGGACTACATCTCGGGTGGGGACGGCAACGACGTTCTGTTCGGCCAGGACGGCCGGGACCGGCTCTGGGGCGATGCCGGGGATGATTTGATCAACGGAGGTACGGGCAACGACGACCTCTACGGCGGTGACGGCAACAACACCCTGAAGGGAAACGAGGGCAACGACCGGCTCTACGCAGACTTCGGCATCGACCGCCTGGACGGCGGTAGTGGCAACGACCAGCTCTTCCTCGACGGGCCCGGCGGTCGGATGATCGGTGGCGACGGTGACGACATCCTGCACTCCACCGGCAGCAGCACCCTCTTTGCCGCCATCCTGATCGACGGTGGGACTGGCAGGGATACGTTCGTTTATGCCTTCGGCAATGATCCGGATCCGAACGACAACCCTTACGGGCAGATGTCCGACAGCAACAACCTGATCACCGACTTCCAAAGCGGCCAGGACCAGCTGGACATCTCCGAGCGCTGGGCAGACCCCCACAAGCAGGTCCGGATCGACTACACCTTCGACATGCTGGACACGAACAAGGACGGCGTGCTCGGCCTGGGCGATGCCGGCGTCTCGATCACCCAGCCGTCATTCTCTGGGATCAAGGCCGATAGCCTCACCATCAACTTTTGGCAGATGGCGGGTGGGTCCGCTGGGGCTACTGGTCGGCTCGCCTTGTATGGGGTGACCGAGCTGCACCCGGGTGACATTGTGGCCGGCTAGGCCATGATCACCGCATAGGTCTGGCCGCGCTTGTCGTAATCGTACTATCAGCCTGGACGGCTTAGAAAGTTGCTCGATCAGTGACGAAGAAGCGGATCAGGCCTTTGCCTTGACCGGAAGCCGAAAGGGCGCGCCGAGCCGGTTGAACGCGTTCATCGCCGCGATGGTGATCGTGAGGTCCACCAGATCCTTGGGCGCAAAGGCCGCGCTTGCGGCCGCATAGGCTTCGTCAGAAGCGTGCGTCTCGCTGACGAGCGTGACTTCCTCCGCCCACGCGAGCGCGGCGCGGTACTGGTCAGAAAACAGGTGGGGCACCTCGGCCCAGACTGGAACCAGGGCGACCTTCTCGAACGGCATCGTCTTAAGGAGGTCCCGGGTGTGCAGGTCGATGCAGTGCGCGCAGCCGTTGATCTGCGACACGCGCAGGAAGACGAGGTGGATCAGTTCGTGGGGTAGGTCGGTGCCCGTGGTGATATAGTGGTGGATGCCAAAGAGCGCCTTTGCACCCTGTGGCGCCACCTCGTTCCAGACCAGCCGTTTGTTATCGCTCATGACAAATCTCTATGCTCGGAACGCCGGAGATCGACGTTCAAAGTCATGACGAGCCGATCGGTCGGGGTGTGACATGCCATGCAGTATTTCCGCTCGACGCGGCATAGGGCCGGCATCCTTTCATGTCGGCAGCCCAATCGGACATAACATTTGACCGTGCGACGCCGGGAAGTGCCGGGGGAAGTGCTCGCCGCTCCGCCGGGTAATCCTTCGCGCCGGCGGCCGGAGCGGGACTGTCCGGACCCCATGATCGACTTCATCCGACCGGTCGCATCCGGCTTGCCGGCATCTTCTGGTTGAGATCGACCAGACCGCTGCCGGTCACCCCAGATCGACCACGATGATGTCGCCGACGATCTCGCGGATCGTGTTGGTTGGCGGCCACCACCCGTGGCAGCCGAGCAGGCCGTACGCGTTGCCGGCGCTCAGGGCCAGGGGCCAGACATGGATGTCGATCGCCCCCATCGGCTTGTGGGCGATCTGCCTAGGATCAGGCAGGTAGTCGCAGGGCCGGCGCAGCGCCTGGAACACCAGCGCGCGCATCGGCGGATCCTGCAGGATGCTCGGGGAGACCCGGATCGCGGCGCAGCCCTTGATGTTGGCGCAGTCCATCTTGAGCTGGAGGCCGTAGCTGGCGGGGCGGCCGATGATGCAGGTCCGGTCCACCAGCCCCTCCTGCTCGACCTGCGCTGCAGTGCATAGCTCGGTCGGATACTCGCCGGGCAGCGGGATCGGTACCGTGAACTCCTGCCGGGTGGGGTACAGGAAGTCGTAGTAGTTCTGCCCGGTGAACTGCATGCTGGCGGCGTTGGTCGCCGCATCGATCAGTGCCACGTCGAGCTGGTTCGGGTTCTTCAGGAGCACGCCGGTGCGAGCACAGCCGGCCAGCGCCAGGATCGCCAGCAACCACATCCAGAAGCGCATGGAATTCTTCTAGCTTGTTCTGTGGAATGACCCTACTTCGTGCCCGGCCTGCCGATGGCCGGCAAGTGGGCGATTGCCCCGCATGGCCCTTGCCGGGTTATCCGCCCCCGCTACGGTGATCAGCCCGACCGGCTGAAGGCCCACCGTGTACATTGTGGCATGGCTCCACCACCGCCCCGCGACCATCCACGAGGTGCTGCGGATCGAGGCCGCGACGCCCGACGAGCTGCTTGCGGGCGCCGCCTCGGCGCTGCATAAAAAGCGGATCAAGCCGAGCCACAAGCTGGCCATCCTCCAGTGCCCGCCCGGGAAGGCAGCCGAGCTGCGCGCGGACCTCGAGGAGCTGATGCAGCAAACCGATCCCGCCGACGACGACTAGCGCTGGACGGCGTCCGGCGATCCTGCTGATCTGCCGGGCCCGGCGTGCTATTCTCCACCGCGCGGGGCTCTGGCCACTTTAGCAGGCGCTGCCTGCTGGCGCGGCGCAAAAAGAACCGCCCGGTGGTAGACCGGGCGGCGATGAGGGGGATCGCTCCAGCTTCGTGAACTGGAGCAGGACCTCAACGAGAGGTGGGGGGTGGGTGTTCCGGTCGATCCCGCCGGATGACTCGACGCTCATCTCGCGATCACCGGAAACCATCGGTTCATCCTGGCAGGATCGGCAACGACAGGACGATCACCATGCCGGTGAGGGCGGCCAGGATGAGGAAGTGTGGATCG
>NZ_WUJP01000708.1 GCF_009806515.1 Geminicoccus flavidas
GGCACGAATGGGCCTCGTACATACTCTGCAGCCCCAACAGGTCCGCTGCAGGCACGGTTTCAACAACAACTCGCCGCAGAACCGCCGTAGAGCCCCTTCAGTCGCCAACAGCCCTTTCGGGCACTCCCTTACCATCAGTCGACCCCAGATCGGCCACCTACGCGCCCCCCTGTGGCTCTTTCGTCGGCGGCGGCAGCGCCAAGCTGTTCACCAAGTTAAAATAGCCCCGGCCGCCGCACTGCTGACACCGAAGTCGCGGCTCCAGCTGCTGCAGCGTCCGGTCCCAGCCGCAGTGCCGGGCGAGCTCCTCGGTGAGCAGCCAGACCCGGCGGCGGCATAGCGCGCAGCAGGCGAAAACCCTGATGAAGTGCAGGAATTGATGCAGCCGCGGCCGATCGGTGTAGAGCGCCATGTCAGTGCGGTGCCACGGTGATGGTCAGCCGGTTACCTTCACGATTCAGGCGCTCGCCACAGACCAATTGGGTCTCCGCCTCCTCTACTGTCTGGGTTCTGCCGAACCGGTGGCGCTGCAACTCTACTCGCCGGCCAGACCGGGCGCAGGCGGCGATCAGCGTGCCAGCCGCGGAGTTCACCTAAAATGTTCCTGCTATGTTCCATGGAGCGGAAGTAGCGTGCGCCGCTTTTGGTGTCGATCTGGCCAAGGTGAGGTAACCCTATTACTGCCCTGGCCTACGAACGCTGCCCAACCCATCGGGCAGACTTTGGGCAGGGCTCCCCCACTGTCGACCGCTCGATCCCAAGTTCATTTAGCAGGCAGCCGCTCGCAGCTGAATCCAGAATTTCTCGCGACTATCCGTTCTGGGAGGATCGACGGCTAGAGCTGGAAGGGCGGATCATCTCGGCCCAGGTCGCCTGCCTGGACGATCTGCGGGCCAAGATCGAGCTGATGCGCTTCAACGCGGGCCCGACCGGGCCTGGGGCTGACGACGACCTGGACGCATCGATCGCAGCTGGCTTCGACCACCTCTTCCCGCGAGGGTGAGCGCGGTACGGCCCGTGAGGCAGTAGCGATCCACATTACCTGCCATCGCATCGAGCAACCGCCCCAGGGAGACCTGGGGCGGCCTTGTTGTGAGGGCAGGTCTGGTAGCTGACGCATCGTGACCAGCGGGACCTTGCCGGAGATGCGCGGGCCGGGTTGGTCGGACGCCTGGGTGTTCCTTGTCGGTCTGGCGGAAAGCAGGACCGCACTGCGCAAGCTCATCCGAGAGCATACCTACGGCCGTTGGTCGGCGTTTGCCGAGTGGACAGCTAGGATATGGCAGACGCGGTGATCGCGGCCGGCTGGGCCCGTGACTGCCCGTGGTTCAGCAGCGGGCGTTATGCGGCGGTGAGCGGCGCGAAGAGGTGGCGGCGCTCCAGGGGCTGGCCAAGCTCATGGGGCTGTTCGAACGGATGAGTAGTTGGCTGCACTAAAACTCGGCAGCGAAAGGATAGAACCGCCGGAAGTTGGTCGTGGTGAAGATGTGCGCATCGACGATGCTGGCACCGCCCAGTGCGATGGCACCCGCCACCGAGCAGGAAGGCTGACCGGGGCAGGAAGACGGTTCGGGCCCGTTCAGGCCGCGAGCCGGTCCTTCAGCTTGTAGTAGGCGATCGAGGGCGCCAGGAACCATGGCCGGCCATAATAGAGCGGGCGGGTCTGGAAATCGAGCTGGTCCATCTCGCTGGCCCCGTCGGGGCGGCCCAGGATCTTCAGCGCCGCCTTGTGGCCGTAGAAGGTCGAGCGCGGCACGCCGTTGCCGCAGTAGCCCATGGCATAGTGCACGCCGTCCTGCACGCCGACATGGGGCAGCTCGTCGAAGGTGAAAGCGACGAAGCCCATCCAGCTATGGGTGACCTTGACGTCGCCCAGCTCCGGCCAGACCCGCACCATGGCGGTATGTAGCCGGGGCCCGCTCACCCTGGGGTCGGTCTCGCTCAGCGCCACCCGCCCGCCGAACAGGATGCGCCGGTTGTCGGGCGAGGGGCGGTAGTAATAGACCACCTTGCGCGTCTCGTGCAGCATCCGGCCCTTCGGGCAGAGCTTCGCCATCAGCGCCGGGTCCAGTTCCTCGGTCGCGATGATGTAGCTGCCGATCGGGATGAGCCGGCGTCGCCACCAGGGCATGGCCTCCTTGGTGTAGCCGTTGGTTGCCAGCACCACGTCGCCGGCCGTGATGCTCCTGTCCGCGAGCTTCACGGTGAAGCCCTTGCCATCGCGCTCGACCCCGGTGACCCGCTGGCCGGTAAACAGGGTGGCGCCCGCCGCCAGCACCCGCGCCAGGAGGCCCTGGTGATACTTCATCGGATCCAGCGCACCGCCGCCCGGGAACAGGACGGCGCCGTGGAAGGCGTCGGAGCCAACCTCCCGGTGCTGCTCGCCCTTCGGGATCGCATGCGCCTCGATCCCGAACTCGCGCTGCTCGGTCTCGGCGGCGCGGACCGCCGGCTCGAAGCGGTCGGGCGCATGGGCGCAGAGCAGATGGCCGGTGGTCCGGAAGTCGCACTCGATCCCTTCCTCGGCGATCAGGCCGGTCAGGTAGTCGTAGGCTGCGTGGTTCTCGCGCTTGAGCCGCCGCGCCTTGTCCACGCCATAGGCCCGGCTGAGCTCGGCGAAGGACGGGCCGAAGCGTGGCCCCACCTGACCGCCATTGCGGGTGCTGCAGCCAAAGCCCGGCTGCTCGGCGTCCAGGATCATGACCTGCCGGCCGGCACGGGCCAGGGTGAGCGCGGCGGACAGGCCGGTGAACCCGCTGCCGATCACTACGACCTCGGCCTGCTCCGGCGGACTGCCGGCAGAGGGGTGGGCAGGCAGGTCATGACCTTCCCACCAGTAGGGCGTGGCCTTGAGGTTCGAGGCCAGGACGGAAGCAGCCATGATTCCCGTCGACTTCCTTGGATTGGTTGAAGGAGGAGGCTCAGCCGGACCTGGCGGCACTCCGCGCGGCCGCCCGCTCCATGACGAGGAACAGGGCGACCGCGACCAGCGAGATCCCGATCAGCAGGGTGGAGATCGCAGCGATGGTCGGGTCGACCTGGTCGCGCAGCGACATGAACATCATGCGGGTGAGCACGGTGTTGGGCCCGCCGGCGACGAGCAGGCCGATCACCACCTCGTCCAGCGAGCTGACGAAGGCGAACAGCGCGCCTGCCATGACCGACATCTTCACCTGGGGCAGCACCACGTCGACGATCGCCCGCAGGCGCGACGCGCCCAGGCTGCGCGCGGCGTTCTCCAGGTTGCGGTCGAACCGGCTGAGGCCCGCCGCCACGGTGGTAACCACGAACGGGATGGCGAGCGCCACGTGGGCCAGCACCACGCCCGCGAAGCTGTCGACCAGGCCCAGGCGGATGTAGAGGAAGAATACCCCGATCGCGAGCAGGATCACCGGCATGAGCTGGGGCGAGAGCAGCACCGCCATGAGCATGGCCCGCCCGCGGCCCTCCAGCTTGTCGACGCAGTAGGCCGCGGCGAAGCCGATCGGGGTCGCCAGCACCACGGTGCACAGTGCTGCGGCGAACGAGGTACGGGTCGCCGCCATCCATTCCAGCGAGCCGAAATATGCCTCGTACCAGCGCAGCGACCAGGCGCGCGGCGGGAACTCCAGGTAGGTGGCGTCGGAGAAGCTCATCGGCACGACGATGAATACCGGCACCAGCAGGAACAGCAGCACGGCAGCCGTCAGGATGCCCAGC
>NZ_WUJP01000709.1 GCF_009806515.1 Geminicoccus flavidas
CAGGCACGGGTCACGAGCGCAGCCTCCGCGGTACCAGCCCCTGCACCAGGAGGAAGCAGAGCAGCACCAGGACGAGCAGCACCACGCCTAGCGCGCTGGAGGCACCCCATTCACTGTACATCGTCACATTCTGCTGGATCTTCATGGAGATGGTGGTGACGTTTCCGCCGCCCAAGAGCTGCGGCGTGACGTAGAAGCCCAGGCACAGGACGAAGGAGAGCAGGGCGCCGGCCATGATGCCGGGGGTCGAAAGCGGCAGGAACACGTCCCAGAACGCCCGGCTGGGCCCGGCCCCCAGGCTGCGCGCCGCTTTGACCATATCCGGATCGATCTGGCGCATCGCCGAGTAGAGCGGGAAAATGAAGAACGGCAGCATGATGTGGACCATGCCGATTGTGGTCCCGGTGAAGCTGTTCGCCAGCCGAAGCGGCCGGTCGATCAGGCCCAGGTCGAGCAGCCAGGTGTTGATCAGGCCGCGCCGCTGCAGGAGCACCATCCAGGCATAGGTGCGCACCAGCAAGGAGGTCCAGAACGGGATCGCCACGCAGGCCAGCATCAGCGTGGCGAGCCAGGGCGGCTGGCGGACGATGAAGTACGTGGTGGGGATGCCCAGCACGATCACGATCCCGGTCACGATCAGGCTGAGCAGGACCGTGTCGGACAGGATGCTGAGATAGCTCTGGTTCTCCAGCATCCGCTGGTAGTGGACGAGCGACAGCGTGCCGTCCTCGAAGAAGGACAGCAGGCCCAACCACAGGAAGGGGACCAGTACCACCAGCGTCACCAGCACCGCCGGCACGGCGAATGGCCAGCTCCGCGGACGGAGCGGCTTCGCCTCGCCGACCTGGGGCGCCGCCGTGCGGGTGGCCGCCACGCTCATCCCGTCGTCTCCTCGTCGACGACGATCGCATCCTCCTCGTGCAGGGCCAGGCGTACCGGCTCTCCTTCCGCCGGGATGGTGGCGAGCGTGGTCCGGCGCGTGCCGCGCTGCAGGCGGACCAGCTCGCCATTGCCGAGCTTGGCGAACACGATCACGAGGTCGCCCTGGAACAGGATCTCGCCCACCGTGGCGTCCAGGTAGAAGGAGCCCGGCTCCCGCATCCCGGCCGGCGCAATCTCGAGCTTCTCTGGGCGGATCACCAGGAGCGGGCGGCTGTGCCCGTCCAGGTGACGCTGGCGGAACTCGTCCGAGACCAGGGGCTCGACCGTGGCGGCGGCCGGCCCGGTGAGCGGCAGGAAGTTGGAGTTGCCGATGAAATCGGCGACGAAGCGGGTCTTCGGCTGCTCGTAGATCTCGCGCGGGCTGTCCTTCTGGACGATTCGGCCTCGGTCCATCACCACCACCTGGTCGGCCAGGGTCAGGGCCTCCTTCTGGTCGTGGGTGACGTAGACGATGGTCCGGCCCAGGCGCTGGTGGAGATGCTTCAGCTCGATCTGCATCTCCTCGCGCAGCTTCTTGTCGAGCGCCGACAAGGGCTCGTCCATCAGGATGATGCGGGGCTCGAACACGATGGCGCGGGCCACGGCAACGCGCTGGCGCTGCCCGCCCGAGAGCTCGTTGATCCGCCGCGCCCCAAACCCTTCCATCTGCACGGCCTGGAGCGCGTTCCTGACCCGCCCGGCACGCTTGGCGGCCGGCACCCGGCGCAGCTTCAGGGGATAGCCGACATTCTCCTCCACCGACATGTGCGGGAACAGGGCGTAGTTCTGGAACACCACGCCGATGTCACGCTTGTCCGGCTCCAGGCTCAGGATCTCCTGGTCGTCGATGCGGATGCTGCCCTGGTCCGGATGGGCGAAGCCGGCGATGCTCATGAGCAGCGTGGTCTTGCCCGATCCAGAGGGCCCCAGCAGGGTCACGAACTGACCGGCCGGGATGTCGATGGAAACGTCCGAGAGGGCGGCGAACGCGCCGTAATGCTTGGACAGTCCGCGGATGGTGATCGAAGACGCCATGCTTCAGCGGCTCACTGCTGCTTGAAGTTCTGCCAGCGCTCCATCATCTCGGCACCGTGCTCGCCCCACCAGGCGACGTCCAGCACGAACTGCTTGGCCGCGTTCTCGGGCGAGGAGTTGATCTTCGCCTTAAGCTCGTCGGTCAGCACCGGCTGGTCGAAGGCCTTCTGGTTGATCGGCCCATAGGCGATGTGCAGCGGCAGCAGCGCCTGCTGCTCGGGTGCGATGAACAGGCCCAGCGCCTTCATCGCCAGGTCCTTGTGCGGGGCGCCCTTGGGCACGACGAAGCAGTCCGCCATCAGGATGCCCTGGTCGAAGGTGAAATCGGCCTTGGCTCCGTCCTTGATCGCCGCGTCGATGCGGCCGTTCCAGATCTGGATGAGATCGACCTCGCCGTCCTTGATCAGCTGCGCGGACTGGGCACCGGAGGTCCACCACACAGTGATGTCCGGCTTGAGCTCCTCGAGCTTCTTGAAGGCGCGCTCGACATCGAGCGGATAGAGCTGGTCGGGCGGCACGCCGTCGGCGAGCAGGGCCGCCTCCAGGTTGCCGCGCGGATGGTCGTAGATCCCCCGGTCCCCCGGGAACTTCTCGGTGTCGAAGAAGTCGGCCCAGCCAGTGGGGACCTGGCCGTCGGCGCCGATCGTGTCGGTGTTCCAGCCGATCACGGTCGAATAGTAGAGGTTCGCCACCCAGTCCTTGCCGACCAGCTTCGGATCGATGCCGGACGTGTCGACCACGCTCGGGTCGAGCGGCTCGAACAGGCCCTCCTTGCTGCCGATCGCGCATTCCTCCGCCGCGGTGTTGGCGATGTCCCAGGCCACCGCCTTGCTCTGCACCTGGACGCGGATCTCCGGAATGCCGGAAGTGGTCGCCTCCTTGATGGTGATGCCGAGCTTCTTGGCGGTCGGATCGAAGAACGCAGCCCGCTGAGCATCCTGGTAGACGCCGCCGCCGGAGGCCACAGTGATTTCGTCGGCCAGGGCCGTGCCTGCTACGGCACCGCTCAACAGGCAGGGCAGGAGGAGATGCAGCTTCATTGGCACGACTCCAAGCGATCTTGAGGGCAATCGTTGATTATTGTTTGGGCACACTGCCAAGTGCATCGACGATCTGTCGATACACGAGGAATTGCTGGCGCGGGCGAACCCTCCATCCTGATGCTCTAGAAATCGGTTACATTCTGCTGGGGCTGTGTCAAGCGCACCGATGGGACGGCTGCCGGCTGCCTCGCTCGCCTCCATGAACTGCCGTTGCACGTGCGTATGGATGCCTGGTGTGATCGCTGCCAACATGGCTCGCCAGTGATCAAGGACGTATGGGTGCAGAGGTACGGCAGGGACAAGACGCTGCCGGAGTTGGAGCCACGGCTGAAGTGCAAGGAGTGCGGCGGGAGGCATGGGTACCTCTGAGTCTCCGGCGCGTCACTTTGGTCATCACGTTTTCCGGAGGTGCCGCAGATATCTAGCAGGTCTCCCTGTAGAGTGTTGTGCCGCGCAACACTCCTGGGAGCAGGTACAGTGGTCTGGGATGCCTCTAAGCCACGATACCGTACCGCCTATGCCCGGCTGGTTTGGCTGCAGCGCCTGCGCGTGGTGCTCACGATCACCGGGTTCGTCGTCGGAGTTGTGCTGGGCATCTTGATCGGAGCCACGATCGAGGACGCGCAGCTCGCTTTGACCAAACGTGAAGTCATCGGCGTGATCGTCATCGTCACCGTCTGCACCGGCCTTCCGTGGCTGCTCATGAGGCCGATCATCGAGCGCCAGCGAGAGCGGCTCGGCTGACAACGCCGCCTCGCTGGCGCTGGTCCGCCGCCTGAACGGTCGGATCGCGTCGCTTCAAGGCGCTCATGTCGAGTTTGGACGTATCCGCAGGATCTCACGCGCTACGTTGTCTAGGTCATTGCGCCAGACCCGCTTGCTCCTGGCAAGCGGCACCCTAGTGCAACGCCATACCGACACCCGTGTCCATCAATCCAAACAACCATCCGATTGAGGCTGCGACGGTCGACAACCTCCTGGCGAGAGCCGCGATTCCCATCCCAACCGCATAAGCAAGCGACGCGCATATCGCAGCAGCGCCGAACAATAGGATTACCACGAGCAGAAGAGTGCACTCCCGAGCCTCAATCCACACGCGCCGCCAATTGAAGCAGACGATGTGTAAAATCATGATGCACACTTCTGCTGGTGGAGCTTCCAAGCACTGCCGGACACTACCGTGTTGCGGGCTACTGGAATGCAGCCACTCATTGTCGCATCTGCAAGAGCAGGTAGAATCGCCTCAGATTCGACACATCCTACCGCCCGGTGCGCCAGCAGACCACGCTGACGGACGCGGCGATGCATCGGTACTGTTGCATCTAGTCACCTTGGAGATGCCCAACCGATGCCCAACACAACCAGCGTGGACCCGCCCGCAATTGAGTCCGAATCGCCCGCTGATCCAGCCATCGAACAGTACGTGGCCGGGGCTCAACTGGCTGCCACTGCCCTGGATTGCCAGCTGGCCCATCTGCGCGAGGTCGTGCTGACAGAGGCCCGGCTGCTTGACGGGAAGTCGGTAGGGCGGGTCCTGGTGGCTGCCGGTCATGCTGCCTGGCAGGTCATGCAGGCCCATGGCTTCGGCGAGAAAGAGATCGCGCTGGAGGCAGGCCGGATGGTGCAGGAGCTGCAGGTGGCCGTCAGGGAGCAGGCACGGAAATCGACAACATTCGATTCGATGTAGGAACGGCCACCGGTCTCGCCGCCTTCCACCGACCGTCGGGAGCAGCTGGTAGAGTCAATGTTGATCCTCGTGGTGGAGGACGAAGGCCTGGTCGCCATGGCCATCGAGTGGGCGCTGAAGCTTGCCGGGCATCACGTGCTTGGTCCCACCGACAACG
>NZ_WUJP01000710.1 GCF_009806515.1 Geminicoccus flavidas
CCGGCTGTGTGCGGAGCAGCGCCCTGATATCGCGCTGATCGATCTGAACCTCAGAGACGGTGGGGATGGTCGGGTGATCGCCCGGCACCTCAAGGAGCGCTACAACGCGCCAGTGTTCCTGCTAACCGCCCAGGCGGCCCTGGCGCGCACCGAGAAACAGACGGTATGGGGGGTCATGCGCAAACCCTACGACACCAGCGGCTTGCCTCGACTGATCGACTTTGTCGCCGCTGTCTTGAGGGGGCGTCCAGCGGAGCCGCCACCGGGTGTGGAGATCTTCAAGCTGCCGGATCAGCGGCGGTAGACGGAAAAGGAACCCTGGTGCCCGCCGGTATGCTTCTAGCATGGCCCGCAACTATGCGCGGCCGAGCGGAGAATGATCATGGACGAAGATCG
>NZ_WUJP01000711.1 GCF_009806515.1 Geminicoccus flavidas
CGTCGAGGGTGCCGCAAAGAAGATCAAGGGCTCGGTGAAGGAGACCGTCGGCAAGGCGACCGGCGATGCCAAGACCGAGGCCGAGGGCAATGCGGAGAAGAACGAGGGGCGCATTCAGAACGCCGTTGGCGGTGCGAAGGACAGCATCCGGGAAGTCGTCGGCAAAAAGTGAGTTCAGGCCGCTTGACCGCTGAACCTATGGCGACAGGCGGCTTTCACCCGCCTCCTCCCGTTGGGCGCCACCTAGGGCGAGACCACCGGTAAAGCAGGTAGCCGGCTGCACTGAACGAGGCAACGTTGGCGCTGGCCCACAATGCCATTTCGGTGAAGGTCACGTTCGTCCTTTGGCTCGGCGCTCAGCCGGTCGCCCTCATCATACCGCCGGCCGCAATAAGGCTACTCCATCTACGAGCCATACCGGCAGCGGATCACTCGCTGTCCCTCGAGGAGCAGCGACTCGACCCCTAGCCAGGGTCGCTCCTCTGGCCCCACACCTTGTCCAGCCGCTTTGCCACCGCTGCAGCAATGAACTTCTGCGTGAGCGCGTCCTTCTCCAATGCGATGATCTTGCTGTCCCGGACGGCCTCCAGCGCACGGACCTGCAGCGCATCATCCCCTGCAGCATCCCGCAGCCTCTTGAACTCCTTCAGGATCTTCCGACGCTCGGCCATACGCCACTTGTCGATGAAGTCGAACTGGTTTGGCCGTTCAAACTGAGACATGGCGGCGGGCTCTGCATGGCGGTGCGCCGTGGCAAAAGCCGAAGCATGTGCACTGGTTCCGTCGCCAAAGGTGGGCCGGCCACTCGGACGAGCGTTGAGACCGTTGTGGGATCCTTGGCGGGTGCGGCAGGTTGAGTGGCATATTCCTGTTCTTGGGAGATGTTCCATGCCTGACGAGCAGCCAGCTCTGGGCGCCGCACCAACCAGTCCCGACACAGACCCCGCATCATCCGATGACATCGCGCGCCTGTTTGCCTGCCAGGCAGCCACGACAGATCAGGCCGCGGCTGAGGTAGATCAGAGAGTGCGTACAGCACTCTTGGCGTGTGTTCATGGCGATGAAGAGTGAGAGCCTTCCATTCCAGCAGAGCACTAAGTAGACATACATTAATTTTACTTAATGGTGTCGGGCCACTTGAGTGGCAAGCTCAGCCGACTAGTTTCTCAGGTTGGAGGGAGCAAAGATCCCTTCACTTTGATCAAAGGTACCTCGATTAGGGCGTCTAAGGGCGCCCTTTCTTCTAACGACTTTCGACGTAGCCTTCAGGCAGCTGACGGCCTCGGTTTCGGGTCACGGCCACCCAGTTCTTACTAAGTTAGATGCCGCTGGACACAAATGCTGGCCAGCCGGCAGCTGCCTTGCCGTGGCCGCCTGGTCCTGGTCCGGCAGCGGTCTGGCTTGGCTAGCGCCGTCATGTTCATCACCATCAAGGTCGGGCGGGATCGCCACCTGTGGCGTGGCCGTCCGTGTTCGAGCGCTACCGCCGCATCGTTCTCGGCAGCCGGATGCTGGGCATGCTGGGCCGGGTGCAGCGGTAGGTCGACCTGGTTGCGAGGCGTCTGGAGGCCTTGGGTAGACTGCTCGCGCCGATTGAGGAACGAGCCGGGCCGCAAGCCACAGCCAACCAGCACGCCAAAGCCTTGGCCGCGCACCGGCCATTCCGTTGCTGCAGATTACCCTGATTTTCCGCCTGGGGCTGCCTTGGGGCTGCCTTAGAAGTCAGAAGTCTCGTCTTAGGACAATAGCAGCTCGCTAAGCTGCTGAAATCTCTAAAGAAGGTGGTGGAGCCGATCGGGATCGAACCGACGACCTCTAGAGTGCGATTCTAGCGCTCTCCCAGCTGAGCTACGGCCCCGCACCGGGCGCGGGGTATCGGGCATGGGGACGTGGCTGTCAAGCGGTCATGGGGCGGCGGTGATCAGTGCCGGGGCAGCGAGCGCTGGGTCTGGTAAGGGCGGGGCGTTCCGATATGATCCGCACGCACTCGGATGATGGGTGCAGCATGGACCCATGGGCCTGGCAGGACGATGTACGCACTCGCGAACCTGATCGATACCACGGTCAGCATCTATCTCACCTTGCTGTTCGCCGCGGTGATCCTCACCTGGCTCGTGCAGTTCAACGTCGTCAATCCGCGCCAGCCGCTGGTGCACACGATCGGCACGTTTCTCTACCGGATCACCGAGCCGGCGCTGGCACCGATCCGGCGGGTCATGCCCAATCTCGGCGGCATCGACATCAGCCCGGTGATCCTGATCCTGCTGCTTCACTTCGCCCGCAACTTGATCGTCTACGACCTGCTCCTGCCGATGGCCTATCGCAGCGAGATGCAGATCGTCCCGGGCGGCTGAGCCATGCCCGCCTGGCGTCCGGCCGGTGCCGCGGTCGAGCTGGCGGTGCGCGCCAAGCCGCGCGCCGGGCGAAACGGCATCGAGGGGGTCGTCGTTGAGGCGGACGGCTCGGCCTGGCTGGTGGTCCGGGTCACGGCGGTCGCGGCGGACGGCAAGGCCAACCGGGCGGTGATCGCCGAACTGGCTTGCGCGCTGAACATCGCTCCGTCCTCCATCGAGCTGCAGGCCGGCCAAAGCAGCCGGCGCAAGCGC
This sequence comes from Geminicoccus flavidas, assembly GCF_009806515.1. Taxonomy (GTDB): domain Bacteria; phylum Pseudomonadota; class Alphaproteobacteria; order Geminicoccales; family Geminicoccaceae; genus Geminicoccus; species Geminicoccus flavidus. The sequence goes on from NZ_WUJP01000711.1 coordinate 2,607, forward strand.
CTGCGGATCGCCGGTGACCCGGAACGGCTGGTGGCCGCCCTGGAGAAGCTAGCGCCGGAAGAGGAATAAACGGCTGATGACGGACGCCGGGCCGGCACGCGGCCGCAAGCGAGGGAGAGGCTCAAGGCATGACCAGGATCATCGACGGCAAGGAAGCTGCCGGGCGGCTGCGCGACAAGGTCGCCCGGGAGGTCCGTGACCTGGTGGCGGGCGGCGGGCAGATGCCCGGCTTGGCCGTGGTCCTGGTCGGCCGTCATCCCGCCAGCCTCGCCTATGTCGGCACCAAGACCAGAATGGCCGAGGCCGCCGGCATGGTCGGGCGGCTGATCGAGCTGCCGGACACCACTACCACCGAGGAACTCCTGGCGACGGTCACCGCCCTGAACGAGGAGGAGGGGGTGCACGGCATCCTGGTCCAGCTGCCGCTGCCCGACCGGATCGATGCCACCCGGGTGCTGGGCGCGATCGATCCCGCCAAGGACGTGGACGGCTTCCATCCGCTCAATGTCGGCCGGCTGTTCTCGGCGAGCGGCCGGATCCCGACCGACCTCCTGCTGCCCTGCACGCCCAAGGGCTGCATGATCCTCCTAGAGGAGACGCTGGGTGATCTCGCCGGCCGCCGTGCGGTGGTGGTCGGCCGCTCCAACATCGTCGGCAAGCCGCTGGCGGCCCTGCTGCTGGCGGCGAACTGCACCGTCACGATCGCCCACTCGCGCAGCCGGGACCTGCCCGGCTTGTGCCGTGAGGCCGAGATCCTGGTGGCGGCGGTGGGCCGGCCGGAACTGGTGCGCGGCGACTGGATCGGCCAGGGCGCCACCGTGCTCGATGTCGGGATCAACCGGGTGGCGGGGGATGGCGACAAGTCGAAGCTGGTGGGCGATGTCGCCTTTGCCGAGGCGCAAGGCAGGGCCGACGCCATCACCCCGGTACCGGGCGGCATCGGGCCGATGACCGTGGCCTGCCTGCTCGACAACACGCTGATCGCGGCGCGCGCGCTGCACCGCCGGCAAGGATCGAGGCAAGGACGCTGGGTGTAGGGTACCGGGCGCCGGTCCTGCGCCGGGTAATCCTGCCTGGGCCAGGCTTGCCGCCGGTCGGCCGAATCATCACCTTGCCGCTAGGCTTTGCCCAGGAGATCGCTTCAACATGTGCACGCTTAAGGCCGCGGTCGTGCCGGTCACCCCGTTCCGGCAGAACTGCACCATCCTGTTCGACGATGCCAGCGGGGTGGGAACCGTGGTCGATCCCGGTGGGGACGTGCCGATGATCCTGGCGGCATTGTCGCGCCATGGCGTGAAGGTCGAGCAGATCCTGCTGACCCATGGCCATGTCGATCATGCCGCCGGTGCCGCCCTGCTGCAGGAGCAGTTGAACGCCAGTGGCACCGAGGGCGCCCCCATCATACCGGTGGTGGGGCCGGACCGCCGTGACGCCTTCCTGCTGGAGGGGCTGGAGCAGCAGGCGCTGCAGTTCGGCATCGAGGGTGCCCGCAACCTGGTTCCGGACCGCTGGCTCGCCGAGGGCGAGCAGGTCACGATCGCCGGCCATCCCTTCGATGTCCTCCATTGCCCGGGCCACACGCCCGGCCACCTGGCCTTCGCCGCACCGGGCCTGGGCTTCGCGATCCTGGGCGACGTCCTGTTTCACGGCTCGGTCGGGCGCACCGACTTCCCTTATGGCGACACCGATGCCCTGATCCGGTCGATCCGGACCAAGATCCTGCCGCTCGGCGACGACATCGCCTTCATCTGCGGCCATGGGCCGGGCTCGACGATCGGGGCGGAGCGCCTGGGCAACCCGTTCCTGCAGGGCTGACCGCGCCTGCGGCTTCGCCCTGCGGCATCGGTGGGCCCGATCCAGAGTTGACCAAAAGGCAGCTTCGGTCTCAGTCTGGTGGAATCAGGCGAGCGAGGTGCCGGCATGCCGCAGGGATCCCCGACCGTTCGATGGCCAGCCTGCGGGCTGCTGCTCGGCTTGCTGGCGGCTCCGGCCCTGCCGGCGGCCGGCGCGGACCTGCCGGTGGACCTGGAACTGGTGCTGGCGGTCGACGTCTCGGGCTCGATGGATTTGGACGAGCAGCGCCTCCAGCGCGCCGGCTATCTGGAGGCGATCACCCACGACCAGGTGATGGACGCGATCCTGTCCGGGCCGCTGCAGCGGATCGCCCTGGCCTATGTGGAATGGGCCGGGCCGCGCTCCCAGGCGATGGTGGTGCCCTGGCAGTTGATCGACGGCTCGGCCGCCGCGGTGCGCTTTGCCGACCGCCTGGCCGACGCGCCGCTCGGCCGCACCCGCTACACCTCGATCTCGGCCGCGCTGCAGTTTGCCGCCGCCCAGTTCGACGGCAACGGCTTTGCCGGCGACCGGCAGATCATCGACATCTCGGGGGACGGCCCGAACAATTCCGGCGCCCCTGTCCCGCCGGTGCGGGACGAGATCGCGGATCGCGGGATCGTGGTGAACGGCCTGCCGATCATGATCAAGAGCTCGCAGCTCCCGACCGTGACCGGCTTCGACCTGGACACTTACTACGAGGACTGCGTGATCGCGGGCACCGGCGCCTTCGTCGTGCCGGTGCTGGCCACCGGGGATTTCGCCGATGCGATCCGCAAGAAGATGGCGCTGGAGATCGCGGGGCTGCCGCCAGCGCCGACCCTGGTCGTCACGCGCGCGCCGCGGGTCGATTGCGGCATCGGCGAGAAGATGCGCGGCTCCTGGTACCGCGATCCGTGAGCTGGGGGCTCAGTCCTTGGCGCGCTCGAGATAGGAGCCGTCGTCGGTGGAGATCACCACGCGCGTGCCGGCGCTGATGTGCGGCGGGACCGAGGTCTTCACGCCATTGGACAGCACGGCGGGCTTATAGGAGGAGGACGCGGTCTGGCCCTTCACCGTGGGCTCGGTCTCGACCACCTCCAGCGTCACCCGGCTCGGCAGCTCGAACGCGATCGGGATGCCCTCGTGGATGCTGAGGTTGACCGTCATGTTCTCCTGCAAGTACGGCGCGCTGTCGCCGATGATGTCCTTGGACACCTGGACCTGCTCGTAATTCTCCGGGTTCATGAAGTGGAACCCGTCACCATCCTCGTAGAGATAGGTGTAGGGCCGGTCCTCGACATAGGCGCGCTCCACCTGCTCGGTGGTCCGGTAGCGCTCGGAGATCTTCACTCCGTCCGAGATACGCCGGAGATCGAGCTGGGTGACCGGTGTACCCTTGCCCGGATGGATGTTCTGGGCAGTGAGCACCGTATAGAGCTTGCCGTCGATGTCGACGACCGTGCCCTTGCGCAGGCTGCTCGCCAGGACCTTGACCATGACCTGTCCTAATCAGCTACGTGTCCGCGCCGCCCCGACAGCCATGCCGGGCGGTAAGTTGGGTCGCGCTTAGCCGTAAGCAGGCTTGCGGTCCAGCTTCGCATTGCGCTTCAGCCAAAGGCGGCCTTCCTCCATGTCCTCCCCAGCGCCCTGGTGGCACCCGGATGTCCATGCCGATCGCCGGCCGTTCCTCCTCGGCCGCAACCGCATCCGCGACGCCCTGCGCACCTGGTTCACGGGGCAGGGCTTCACCGAGGTCGACCCGGCCTGCCTGCAGCTTTCGCCCGGCAACGAGACCCATCTGCACGCCTTTTCGACCGAGGCGCTGGCGACCGACGGCCGCGTGACGGCGCGGCTGCACCTGCACACCTCTCCTGAGTTCGCCATGAAGAAGCTGCTGGCGGCGGGTGCCGGCGACATCGTTTCCTTCGGCCATGTGTTCCGCAACCGCGAGCGCGGCGTGCTGCACCATCCCGAGTTCACCATGATCGAATGGTACCGGGTCGGCGGGAGCTGTGCCGGGCTGATGGATGACTGCGCGGCGATCCTGGCGCTCGCTGCCGAGGCAGTCGGCGCGCGAGGCTTGAGCTGGCGAGGCCAACTGGCCGACCCGTTCGCGGAGCCGGTGCGGCTGACCGTGGCCGAGGCCTTTGCTGCGGAAGGGATCGACCTGCTGGCGACCGTGGCCCCGGACGGTGCCACCGACCGGGACGCCCTTGCCGCCGCGGCCGGGGCCGCCGGCATTCGGGTGGCCGCGGACGATGGCTGGAGCGACGTGTTCTCCCGGGTCCTGGTCGAGCGGATCGAGCCCCGCCTGGGCATGGGCCGGCCGACCATGCTGTGCGACTACCCGATCCCGGAAGCGGCGCTCGCCCGCCGCAGCCCGACCGATCCCCGGGTGGCCGAGCGCTTCGAGCTCTATGCCTGCGGGGTCGAGCTCGCCAACGGCTTCGGCGAGCTGACCGATCCTGCCGAGCAGCGGCGCCGCTTCGAGGCGGACATGGCGGCGATGCAGGCGATCTACGGCTACCACTATCCGCTGGACGAGGAGTTCCTGGCGGCGCTGGCGCTCATGCCGGACAGCGCCGGGATCGCGCTGGGCTTCGACCGCCTCGTGATGCTGGCGACCGGGGCGCCCAGCATCGAGCATGTGCTGTGGGTGCCGGTGCCACGGGGGTGAAGGCCGTCATGGACTGGCGGTGTTGTGGATCATCCCGAGGCTGACAGTAACCATGCTGGCCATGGCGGCCCTACCTCTTCGGCATGGCCGGCCTTGAGCCGGCCATCCAGGGATGACCGAGAAGACTGGATGACCGAGTCGAGTCCAGCCATGACGGGGGAAGGAAGTGGCAAGTCACCAAGATGCCTGAGTAGGTTGATCTTGCATCGAGTGTTGACTGCTCTTGTCAGCCAGGGTGCCTGAAGGTAGCCGGCATGTTTAGCGCGGGGCGTTGCAGTCGATGATCTCCTCAGCCGTCGACTGTCGCGCCCAAAGCTCCGCATACATCCCGCCCCTGGCCAGCAACTCGCCATGCGTGCCCCGCTCGACGATCCGGCCCTCGTCCAGCACCAGGATCTCGTCGGCATCCACCACGGTGGACAGGCGGTGGGCCACCACCAGCGAGGTCACGCCCTGGACCAGCCGGGCGAGGTTGGTCTGGACGGCTTCCTCGGTGGCGGCGTCCAGGGCCGAGGTGGCTTCGTCCAGGATCACGATGCGCGGGCGCTTGAGGATCGCGCGGGCGATCGCGACCCGCTGCTTCTCGCCGCCGGACAGCTTCAGGCCGCGCTCGCCGACCAGGGTGGCGTAGCCGTCCGGCAGGATGCGGATGAACGCGTCCAGTTCGGCCGCCTCGGCAGCCGCCTCGATCTCGGCCGGCGTGGCGTCCGGGCGGCCGAAGCCGATATTGTAGGCGAGGGTCTGGTTGAACAGCACCGTGTCCTGCGGCACGACCGCGATCGCCTGGCGCAGGCTGGCCAGGGTGACCGTGCGGATGTCCTGGCCGTCCACCAGGATCCGGCCGGCGGTCGGGTCGTAGAAGCGGAACAGGAGCCGGGTGACGGTCGACTTGCCCGAGCCGGTGGGGCCGACCAGCGCCACCTTGCGCCCGGCCGGGACCGTGAAGTCGAGATCGGTCAGGATCGGGCGCTCCTCGCCATAGCGGAAGCTCACCCCCTCGAAGCGGATCTCGCCTTTGCCCGGGCGCAACGGGCGGGCGTCCGGCCGGTCGGTGATGTCCGGGGTCTCGGCCATTAGCTCCAGGAGCAGTTCCAGGTCGACCAGCGACTGCTTGATCTGGCGGTAGAGCTGGCCCAACCGCTCCATCGGTCGGACGAGCTGCAGGAGATAGGTGTTGACCAGGACGAGGTCGCCCACGGTCATGCTGCCCGCCTGCACCCGGCCAAGCGCCGTGAACAGGATCGCCATCATGCCGACCGCCAGGATCGAGACGAGGGCGATCCCGGTCAGGCTGCGGAAGGTCAGGGCCCGGACGGTGAGCGTCTCGACCTCGGCGAGACTTTCATCATAGCGGCGGGCGATCTCCGCCTCGCTGCCGAAATACTTCACCGTCTCGTAGTTGAGCAGGCTGTCGATCGCCTCGCCATGCGCGGCCGCACGGCGGCTGGCCGCCTGCTTCTGGTGCCCGCGCAGCCATTCCGAGCCCACCACCAGCACGACTAGGTAAACCGCCAGGGTGCAGAACAGGACCAGCGCGAAGAACGGGGCGACCCGCACCAGCATCACCGCGGCGACGAACAGGATCTCGATCAGGAGCGGCAGGATCAGGAACACGACGTTGAACAGCACCTCACGCAGGCCATCCAGCCCGTTGCCGAGGATGTTCGCGATCTGGCCGGTGCGCCGGTCCAGGTGGAAGCGCAGGGACAGGCCGTGCAGATGCTCCAGGGCCTTCAGGCCGACCTGGCGGCGCAGCCGCTGCTCGAGCGGGCCGTAGAGCATCCAGCGCAGTTCATTGCCCAGGCGCGAGCACCATTGCAGCACGACATAGCCCGCCAGGATCGCGGCAGGTGCTGCGGCTACCGCATGGGTGCCGGACAACTTGTCGACCAGGGCGGCGAACAGGAGCGGCACCAGAGCGTTGATCGCCGCAGCGCTGGCGAGCAGGGCGATGGTGCCGCCGAAGCGGAGGCGGAGGCCCGGCAGGTCACTTGGCCAGAAGACCTTGAGCAGCGCACGGAAGGAAGGAAGCTGGCCGGCCGGCGCCGGCATGTCGCGGGTCAAGCCATTCTCCCGGAGGCGCGCTCTGGCCGGGATCGTGGTACCTCGCTTCCCAGCCGGCAAGGTGCCGGCCTCAGCCCGTCCTTGCGGATTCGACTCCCGGATGACCTCCTTTCGATCTCTGCGGCTGGCGACGCCGCTCCTGGTGCTGGTCCTCGCCGGGTTTGCCGCCCTGCTTACCGGTATCGGCCTCGGCCGGTTCGCCTATGCCGCCCTGGTGCCCGGCATGATCGGGGAGGGCTGGCTAGGCCCGGTCGAGGCCGGCTACCTCGCTGGCGCCAACGTGATCGGCTATCTCGTCGGCGCGGCCAGTGGCGGCACCGTGGCCAGGCGGCTCAATCTGCGGCCTGCCCTGCGGGTTGCCATGATAGGAACGGCGCTGTCGCTGGCTGCCTGCGCCCTGCCGGTCTCGTTCGCCTGGCTGGTGCTGGCTCGCTTCGTCGCGGGCGTGACCGGCGGCATCCTGATGGTGCTGGCCGCACCCGCCGTGCTGGCGGCGCTCCCGCCAGAGCAGCGCGCTCGCGCGGGCGGCTTGGTCTTCACCGGCATCGGCGTCGGGATCACCTTTTCGGGGGTCGTCGTGCCGCTCCTGGCCGAGCTTGGCACGGCAATCGCTTGGCTGACGCTGGCCATCCTCGCCGCATTCCTGGCCGTGGCCACTTGGCAGGTCTGGCCGGGCTCGCTGGCGGGGCCGGCTGGTCCGGTGGAGCAGGGGGAGCCGGTCCCCGTCAGGCCATGGATGCCGCTCCTGGCGATGGCCTATGGCTGCGACGCGGTCGGGTTCGTGCCGCACACGGTCTACTGGGTCGATTTCGTGGCGCGCGAGCTGGGTGAAGGGATTGCCGCCGGTGGGCTGCAATGGAGCCTGTTCGGGGTTGGCGCGGCGCTCGGGCCTGCGACCATGGGGCTGGTCGCAGCACGCTTCGGCTTCGGTCGCAGCTTTACCCTGGCCCTGGCGGTGAAGGCGGCGGCAGTGCTGCTGCCGGTCCTAGCACCCACACTGCCGGCCCTGGTGGTCTCTTCCGTTCTGGTCGGCGCGCTCACGCCGGCCACCGCTTCGCTGGCGTCAGGTCGAATCACCGAGCTGCTGGAGCCGCGGCTGCGCCAGCGCGCCTGGGCACGGCTGACTATGATGTTCGCCCTGCTCCAGGCATTGGGCGCCGTGCTGATGGCCGAACTGCTGTCGCTGAGCGGCGAGATGAGCGTGCTGTTCCTGGCAGGCGGCGGGATGCTAGCGCTGGGAACGGTCCTGGCCGAGTGTCACCGGCGCCTGGTGGCTCGAGGCATCCATGCAGACGGGCCCGCATCCTGACGCGAATGCGGGCCCGTGCAGGCGAAAGCGGCCACGCCCGAGCTATACTCGCGTGCCGCGACCACGCACGAAGTACATGATCAGGCTGACGACCAGCAGAACGAGGAAAATGAAGAACAGGATCTGCGCGATACCTGCCGAGGCCGAGGCGATACCGCCGAAGCCGAACAGGCCCGCGATCAGCGCGATAACAAGAAAGATCAGCGCCCAGTAGAGCATGGCTCGTACCTCACAGCTTGTTTTATGGCCAAGTTGAGGCCGGTTCGGGCCTGCTTGGTTCGCAAGGTAACAAGTGTTGGCCAGGCGTGCGGTTCCCGGTAGCCGCCGTGCTGCCTGCATGCCAAGATTACCTCCAGCAACCAGGGAGGAAATGCATGGACCGTCTGATGTTCATCGAGCTCGGCATGGGCGCGGACCTGCAGGGCCAGGACCCGACCAAGGCGTCGGTGAAGGCGATCAAGGACGCGATCGGGCACAACTACCTGCCAGCCATGCGGGCCCTAACCAATGAAGGGCACACGATGAAGGTGCATGTCCGCCTGGGCGTACCGGCCGGTGCCGGCGGGGTCGACCTGGATACGGTGAAGGCGGCGCTCCCCCATGGCGAGGTGACGCTGGAAGTGGTCGACGGCGGCATGCTGACCCCATCCGGCACGCCGGAATTCGGGCAGATCTGCATGGTGGTGGCGGCGGTCGAGGTCGGCATCTGACCGGACCGGCCCGCATCGGGCCCGGCTTCGGGTCCATTTGAACAAGAAGGGCGCGCGCGGCAGAAACCGCACGCGCCCGGGGCCAGGAACCGTCAGATCTCGTTCTTGGCCATGCCGTCGCGGATGAACTCCGCCTGGCGGATCGCCAGCGCCACGATGGTGAGCGTCGGGTTCTCGGTGGCGCCGGTCGTGAACTGGCTGCCGTCCGAAACGAACAGATTCTTCACATCCCAGCTCTGGCCGTGGCGGTTGACCACCCCGTCCTTCGCCTCGGCCGACATCCGGTTGCTGCCGAGGTTATGGGTGCTGGGGTAGGGCGGCACCTCGTAGACCTCAAGCGCGCCCGCCGCCCGGTAGACCTCACTGCCCTGGCGGAAGGCGTGGCTGCGCATCCGCTCGTCGTTCTCGTGGTCGTCGAAGTGGACGTTGGCGACCGGCAGGCCGAACTGGTCCTTCACCTCGGTGTTGAGCGTCACCCGGTTGGTTTCCCGGGGCATGTCCTCGCCGACGATCCACATCCCCGCCATGTGGGAATACTGGTCCATCTTGCGGGTGAACTCGCGCCCCCACGCACCCGGGTCCAGGAACGCCGCCATGAACGGCAGGCCCAGCGACAGCGTTTCCAGCTCATAGCCGCCGGCAAAGCCGCGCTTCGGGTCGTGGTGCGCCTCGTCCTGGATGATCCCGGCCATGGTGGTGCCGCGGAACATGAACACCGGCTTCTCGAAGGTCGCGTAGACTGAGCCGGTGGTGTGCCGCATGTAGTTGCGCCCGACCTGCCCGGACGAGTTGCCGAGGCCGTCGGGGAACATCGACGAGGCCGAGTTCAGGAGCAGGCGCGGGCTCTCGATCGAGTTGCCGGCCACGCACACCACCCGCGCCTTCTGCAGGTGCTGGTCGCCCTTCTCGTCGGCATAGAGGACGCCCGTCACCTTGCCGCTGGCGTCATGCTCGATCTTCAGCGCCTGGGCGCCCGCACGCAGGTCCAGCCGGCCGGTCTCCTCGGCCGCCGGGATCTCGGTGTAGAGGGTCGACCATTTCGCGCCGAACTTGCAGCCCTGGAAGCAAAAGCCCGCCTGCTGGCAGGAGGAGCGGCCGTCGTCCAAGGGCGTCGAGTTGATCGCCATCCGCCCAGTATGGACGGTCTTGTAGCCCAGGCGCTTGGCACCCGTGTACATCACCCGGAAATTGTTGTTGCCGGGCAGGCCTGGATAGCCGTTGGTGCGGGTGACCCGCATCTTCTTCTCGGCCCGGTCGTAGAACGGCTCCAGTTCGGCCAGCGTGATCGGCCAGTCGAGCAGGTTGGCGCCGTCGATGGCGCCATAGGTGGTGCGCGCCTTGAACTCGTGCTCCTGGAAGCGCAGCGAGGCGCCCGCCCAGTGGGTGGTGGAGCCGCCCACCGTCTTGCAGATCCAGGCCGGCAGGTTCGGGAAGTCCCGCGCCACCCGCCAGCTGCCCGAGGTGGTGCGCTTGTCCAGCCAGGCGAGCTGGGCAAAGGACGCCCACTCGTCGTTGATGAAGGTGTCCGGCCCCTGGCGCTGGCCCGCCTCCAGGAGCACCACGTCGATGCCCTTCTGGCAGAGCTCGTTGGCCAGCGTGCCGCCACCGGCGCCGCTGCCGACGATCACCACCACATGGTCGTCGTTCAGGTCGTACTTGGCCATCGCCGCTTCCTTCCCCTCAGCCCCGGTACGCTTCTGGGCTGGCTTCCTCGTCGGGGATCTCACCCCAGGCGAGGTCGTCGAAGCCGCGGTCGAGATAGCCGCCATATTCGGCGGAACTGCCCTGGTAGGCGAACACCGGCCAGAGCGTCGGATTGTTGTAGAGCGAGACCACCGTCGCCCCCCGGACCTTCCCCAAGAACGGTTCGGCCGAGATCTTCTCCATCACCTGGAGCTGGTAGCCCTCGGACAGCTCGATCCAAGGCTGGCCGTACGCCTCGTCCAGCACCGCCACGCCGTCCCTCAGGAGCCTGGCGGTTTCCGGCGACCCGGTCGCCTCGCGGTCCAGATCCTCGACCACCTTGGCGTAGTAGAAATCGCCCAGCTGGTCGTGCGGATACATCAGCCGGGCCATGCGCAGCAGCGTCTTCGCGCCACGCGCGTCGATGCTCTGCAGCGACATGGCCCAGGCACCATCCACGCCCACGATCGAGACGGCACCGCCCGCGATGGCCACGGTGGCAGTGCCCTGGACCAGCTTGCGCAGGAAGGCCCGCCGGTTCTCATAGATTCGCCTGGTGCCCATCCTCAGCCTCCCTCGCTGCTTGCTTCTCGACTCACTGGTAGCGGCCCGGCCGTTGCAGCACCTCGATCTTGTAGCCGTCCGGGTCCTGGACGAAGAAGAAGCGGGCCAGCGGCCGGCCATCCTGGGACAGTTCCTTGATCGGAGTGGGCGCAGCACCGGTCGCCGCCAAGCGATCGTGCTGGGCCTGCAGGTCGTCTACGGCGAATGCCAGATGACCGTAGCCATCGCCCAGGTCGTGAGGCTCGGTGCGGCCCTTGTTCAGGGTCAGCTCGAGCTCGAAATCCGCCTCGGCGTTGCGCAGATAGACCAGCGTGAAGCTGTCGAAATCGAAGCGGTCGGCGACCTTCAGGTCGAAGCCGTGCTCGTAGAAGCCGACCGACCGCTCCAGGTCCAGAACCCGCAGCATCGAGTGGATGGCCTTGGCCATCACCGCCTCCCATTCCTTCTTTCAAGCCAATCTAGAGGCCTTTGAAGGAGAGGTGGTAGTACGGCCCTACTACGCCGCGGCGGCTGCCACCGGCTGGGCGGCCGGCTTCACCCGGTCCAGATAGATTGTGCAGACCACCCGCAAGAGCGACGCGAAGTTGCGTACCTCGCCCTCGCGGTCCAGCACCTCGTCGTAGAGCTTGGTGACGAAGCGCGGCGTGCTGATGCCCTCGCGCTGCGCGATCTCGTCCAGGATCGTCCAGAACCTCGCCTCGAGCCGGATGCTGGTCACCGCACCATGGAGCCGGACCGACTTGGTGACCTGCTCGTACAGCTTCGGATCGGTAGCGCTGTAGATCCGGCACATGGGGGCTCTCCCTGAACGTCCTGTGGAAGGATAGGCTCGCCTCGAAGGAGAGCAAGCGCTCTACTCCTGTACCGCGGGCAGGAGTGGCTCGGCCGGATCCGTCGGGAGATCCCTGCCATACCTTGCTGCAGTGGTTTGCCGGTAATGGTTCGATCCAACGCACAGAGTATGCATTTATGATGATGATTTTGCTGGAGAGTTGGTCAATATTGATCCAAGAGTTTTAACGGCTCCGGCACTGGAGGAATCCTCGGCCGGCAGAAGACGAGTGCCGTCATTCGCCTCGCGACGTGTGACTGCATCTGCCGCCGGGACAGCCCTGCGGCCGGTGGGGGTACCAGTGGCGGCTGACGGTGCGGATCTCGTTGATGAACGAAGGAGGGACTGTGGCCGCAAGCGGGCCGGAACAGGGGGCCGGCCATGCCAACGAAGACCGGCGCGTGCTGATCGTCGAGGACAACTGGCTCGTGGCGATCGAGATCGAAGCCGCCCTGTCGGAGGCCGGCTACGAGGTGGTGGGCCTCGCCATGAGCGCCGACCAGGCGGTGCGGCTGTGCGGCAGCGAGCGGCCGGCCGTCGTGCTGATGGACATCCGGCTCCAAGGGCGGCTGGACGGGGTCAGCGCCGCGGTCGAGATCCTGCAGCGCTACGGGATCCGCTCTGTCTTCGTCACCGCCCATGGCGATCCCGAAACCCGCGCCCGCGCCGAAGCGGCCCAGCCCCTTGGCTGGATCCTGAAGCCGATGGTCTGGAGCGAACTCGGCCGGCGGCTGGAGCAGATCCGCACCGGCCAAGCCTGAAGCCGCCCGCCCTGTTCAGGTCAGTGCGGCGAAGGCCTCGGTCTTCCGAGTGGGGCCGGACACGATCAAGAGGTCGCCGCGCTCGACCACCGTCTCCGGGCGGGCATAGGTGAAGTCTTCGTGCGGCCGCTTCACCCCCACCACCGTGATTCCATACTTCTGGCGCACCCCAGCTTCGGCCAGGGTGCGGCCGACCAGCGCGCGGGGTGCGCGGGTCTTTACGATCGCGAACCCGTCGTCGAACTCGATGAAGTCGATCATCTTGCCGGTCACCAGATGGGCGACCCGCTCGCCCATCTCCGCCTCGGGATAGACCACGTGGTGGGCCCCGGTCCGCTCCAGGATCCGGCCATGGTTGCGGCTGACCGCCTTGGCCCAGATGTCACCCACACCCAGTTCGCTAAGCGCCAGCACGCTCAGCACGCTCGCCTCGATATTGGTGCCGATACCGACCACCACATGGTGGAACTCGTGGACGCCTAGGCGGCGCAGCACGTCGATGCTGGTGCAGTCAGCTTCCACCACATGGGTCAGCCGCTCCGCCCAGCGCTGCACCAGTTCGCCATCGGCATCGATGGCCAGCACGTCATGGCCCAGCCGGACCAAGGATTCCGCCACCGCGCTGCCGAACCGGCCGAGGCCGATCACTGCCACGCCGTCGCCTTCGGGAATGATCGGGTCAGCCAATGATCGGGCGCTCCTCGGGATAGCGGAAAGGGACTTTCTGCTCGCGCAGGGCCAGCGCGGTTGCCAGGGTGACGGTGCCGACCCGGCCGGTGAACATCAGGACGACGATGAGCAACTGGCCGGGCGGCGTCAGGTCCGGCGTGACTCCGGTGGAAAGGCCGACCGTGGCGGCAGCCGAGATCACCTCGAACAGCGCGTCGCGCACCGGGAGGTCGGTCACCGAGAGCAGGAGGAGTGTGCCGACACCCACGGCCAGCATGGCAAACAGCGCCACAGTCACTGCCTGGCGCTGGGCATGGGCCGAGATGCGGCGGTTGAAGGCGGTGGTGTCGGCCTGGCCGCGGATCTCCGCACGCGCCATCAGGCAAAGCAGCACGAAGGTGGTGACCTTGATCCCGCCGGCGGTGCTGGCGCTACCGCCGCCGATCAGCATGAGGCCATAGCTCGCCAGGAGCGATTCCGGCTGCAGCATCCCGATCTCGACGCTGTTGAAGCCGGTGCTGCGCGTCATCACCGAAAGGAGCAGCGCGTTCACCAGACGGTCCAGCGGCTCCAGACGACCGAGGGTGGCCGGGTTACCCCACTCGTAGAGCGCCATGATCAAGGTGCCGCCTACCAGGAGGAGGGCAGTGCCCGTGAGCGTGATCTTGGTATGGATCGACCAGCTCGCCGGCTGGCGCAGCTCGTGGCGCAGCTCGAACAGCACCGGAAAGCCCAGCCCACCAATCACGGCTGCCAGCATGATCGACAGGAGCATCACCGGATCGGCGACAAAGCCCATCAGGCTGTCGCGATAGGTCGAGAAGCCGGCATTGTTGAAGGCGGAGATCGCGTGGAACAGGCCGTTCCAGGCGGCGTCCCCCCATGGCTCGCCATGGTTGAGGTGCAGGTGGAGGATCAGGACCAGGGCGGTCACCGCCTCAACCGCCAGGGTCGCCCGCAGGATCAGCCGCAGGATGCCGGTGACGTCGCCCAGCGCTAGGCTGCGGGTCTCGGCCTGGGCGATCAGCCGGCTGCGAAACCGCATCCGCCGCGAGATCAGCATGCCGAGCAGCGTGGCGCTGGTCATGATCCCGAACCCGCCCAGCTGGAACAGGAGCAGGATCACGACCTGGCCGAATGGCGACCAGTAGCTGCCGGTGTCGACCAGGATCAGCCCGGTCACGCAGGCGGCCGAGGTCGCGGTGAACAGGGCAGTGAGCAAGGGCGCGCTGCCAGGGCCGGCCCGGGC
>NZ_WUJP01000728.1 GCF_009806515.1 Geminicoccus flavidas
CCGCTCCTTCATGGGCGTCCTCTGCCTCGCTGCCTCCCTCGACTGGCTCAAGAACTAACGGGGCCTAGAGTGCCCAGGTAGTGTTAGAGCCGATCCCCGATTATGCGCCAGTGGCGCCTGCGCCTGACCGCGGGCGCCCCGCCACCGACTGAGTGTACCTCAGGGCGGACCGCCGCATGATCTGGCTGCGCCGACCGGACGACCTAGACGACTGCCCGCTGGCCGACCTCGCGGGCGGGCTCAAAGGCGCCGCTGCTGCTGCCGCTGTGGTCGAGCCAAGCGCGCGCCTCGTCGATCGCGGCCTGGTTCACCTTCTCGCCGAAGATCACCATGCGGATGGTCAAGAACACGATCTTCAGGTCGAGCCAGGGCGAGGCGTGCCTGGTGTACCAGAGGTCCAGCGCCATCTTGTCCGGGTTGGTGAGCTGGTGGCCGCCATTGACCTGGGCCCAGCCGGTCAGACCCGGCCGCAGGCGCGAGCGCTCCCAGCCCCCGTCGGCCAGGTCGGCCAGGTCGCGCGGCAGCAGAGGCCGCGGCCCGATGAAGGACATGTCGCCCTTGAGCACGTTGACCAGCTGCGGGATCTCGTCCAGCCGGCTGCGGCGCAGGAACCGGCCGACCATGCCGGTCCGCTCCTGGTCGCTCAGGAGCCGGCCGTCCGGGCTGCGCGGCGAGCGCATCGAGCGGAACTTCAGCAAGGTAAACGGCCGCAGCCCGTGGCCCGGCCGCACCTGCCGGAACAGGACCGGGTTGCCCATCTCGACCAGGACCAGGAAGGCCGCGAGCAGCGAGATCGGCGCGGTGAACAGGAGCAGGGCGGCACTGACCGCGACGTCCAGGAAGCGCTTCACCTCCAGCCAGCGGGGCGCCCCCACCGGCATGGGCTCGTCGGCGGTGGCCACGACCCCGCCGCCGCCCAGGCGGAGCGAGAGCAGGTCCGGCAGGGTGTCGATCTCCACCCCGTGGCGGCGGGCGATGCCGCCGAGCCTCCCGACCAGACCTGCCGGCAGACTTTCCAGCGGCTTGGTGACGATCATCCGCTCGGCGAAGATCCCGTGCGTCTCCAGGTCGACCAGCACTTGCTCCAGGTCCTCCGCGCCGCCCAGCACCGGGACGCCGTTGAAGGACCGGCCGACCAGCGTGCCCTGGTCGCACAATATGCCCACCGCATAGAAGGCCGAACCCGGCGTGGCGTCGAGCGCATGGAGGTAGATCGCCGCCCCCTCGCCCGTGCCGAGCAGCAGGATCGGCGTGCGCTGGCGGAACACGCTCCGCTCGCCCCGGCGCGTCATGTACCAGCGGTACAAGAAGCGCGAGCCCGACAGCAGCGTCACCAGCACGAACCACTGGATGAACGGCACCGACCGGCCGATCCCGTCCAGCCGGCCGATCACGAACATGGTCGGCACGAACAGGAACACCGCGAGCGTGGCCGCCCGCACCACGGTCATCTGGTCGGCGGTCGAGCTCCAGCGCCACACGCTCTTGTGAAGGCTCAGCGAGAAGAACACGAACGCCGAGACGGCGGCGAAGATGATGGTGCCCACGATCAGGGCGTAGGTGTTCTCCGCGCTCCAGCTTTCGGGGGCCCGCAGCGCCATGGCGAGCACGAACGAAAGGGCGGCCATGAGCGTGTCATGGGCCAGGATGAACGCTCGGCGGCCCGCCTGGCTCGCCCTGGTCGCGAAGAAGCCCGACATCAACAAGAATGTCTCCGGGGGAGCTTCGCGGCCTGGCGAGCTCCCGCAAGAATGGTACCAGATGCGACGACAGGCAGCGATCGCCGTTGCGGAGGGCTGGACGGGAGCGCCGGCCCTGCCAGGGCGACGTCCTGGACTCGTCCACGGCGCGGAATTGAGCACGAACACGCCTGTTTCTCAATCACGCCCATTCCCGCACCACACTCTTGTACGCAGCGATTGTCGCCACAAAGTGACGGCTGGCCAGGCGGGCGCGACGGCTGGACGCGTGCCTGCCGATTTCCGCGCGCCTTTACGTTGCCCGGGCGAATCGGATAAGAGGGCGCCTCGATCGCCGAGGGTTCCTGTGGCGCGGCGGATGGCAGGCCGCGCCGCGAGCGCGGTGATCGCCAGGACACACCTTGCCGGCGGCGGCATCGGCGCGGCGTCTGAAAGTGTATCATGGTCTGCATGCGGCACTCGATGCCCGGCGGATCCGTGCATATCTGCTAGCATAATTCCTGTCATCAGCTAGAAGCTTTGTGAAAGTTTCGTAACCTTGGACGCGGTGGCGCTGCAGCGCACCGCGAGAGTGCAACCGGTCGGAGCGCGATGAACGCCAACAACATGCAGAGCCGTGGCGATCTGGGTCCCCGCGGCAAGCGGGGTGCAGCCGCTTCTGCCGACCACGACCAGGATTCGATCGACCTGGGCGAACTGCTGGCCATCCTGTGGCGCCGCAAATGGCTGATCGCCGCCTTTGTGGTGGTCGGCACCACGGTCGCGACCCTGGCCGGCACCCAGATGGAGAAACGCTACACCGCGACTGCCGCCTTGATGCTGGAGCCCCTGAACGAGCAGGTCGTGAACCTGCAGCAGGTGGTGGCGGGGCTGACCGGCGACGCTCCGGCGCTGGCCACCCAGGTGCGCCTGCTCACCGCGCGCGACCAGATCGCGCGGGTGATGGACGACATGAACCTGTTCCAGGACCCGGAGTTCAACCCGGCGCTCGATCCGGCGAACCAGCCGGGCAACCTCGACTATGCGATCGGCGGTCCGATCGAGATGGTCCTCGAGATGCTCCCGGAGAACTTGGTCATTGCTACCGGCTTGGCTAAGGAGAAGCTGCCAGTGCTGGCGACCGAGGCGCCGGCGCTGAACCGCCAGGCGGCGGTGGACCGCTTCGCCCGCAATTTCGAGGTGCGCCTGGACGACCCGTCCTACGTCATGCTCGTGTCGTTCACCTCGCCCGATCCGCAAAAGGCGGCTGACATCGCCAATCGGGTCACCCAGATCTACGTCGAGGACCAGATCAATTCCAAGTCGGCGGAGACCACCAAGGCGGCCGACTGGCTGGACGACCGCCTGGCGGCGCTGCGGAGCGAGGTGGAGGCGGCGGAGCGCGAGGTCGAGAAGTTCCGCGCCGAGAACGACATCGTATCGACGCGTGACATCACGCTGAACGACCAGCAGCTCGCCGACCTGAACCAGCAGCTCATCGAATCCCGCGCCGAGCTCGCGGCGGCCCAGGCCACCCTTCGGCTGGCGCGCGACATGCGTGGCGGGGGTGCTGGCCTGGACACGATGGCGGAGGTGCTGAACAGCCCGGTGATCATCGCCCTGCGCGGCCAGGAGACCGATCTGCTGCGCCGGGAGAACGAACTGAAGCAGCAGTTCGGCCCGCGCCACCCGATGATCCAGCAGATCGCGACCGAGAAGCAGCAGCTCTACAGTAAGATCTCTGCCGAGGTGGGCAGGATCGCCGCGAACCTCGGCAACCAGGTCGAGGTGATCGCCACCCGGGTCGCCACGCTGGAAAGCGAGCTGGACAAGGCCAAGGGCACCACGGTCAAGGACCGCGACGCCGAGATTAGGCTGCGCGAGCTCGAGCGGCAGGCCGAGGCCAGCCGGGCGCTCTACGAGCAGTTCCTGCAGCGCTCCAAGGAGACGCGCGAGCAACAGCAACTGATCGAGGCGGATGCCAAGATCCTCTCGGTGGCGGCACCGCCGGAGCGCCCGTCGACCGCGGGGCCCCGCCTGTTCGGCGCGGTGGGCTTCGCCGGCAGCCTGGTACTGGGCTCCCTGCTCTCGCTGCTGCTGGAGCGGCGTGACCAGGGCCTGCGCTCGTCCCGGCAGATCGAGCGCCTGCTCGGCCAGCAGCCGCTGTCGCTGGTGCCGCGCCTGGACCGGCTGCGCCGCAACCAGAAGCCGCACCAGTATCTCGTGGCCAAGCCGCTGTCCGCCTATACTGAGGCGATCCGCTCGGTGCTGACCACGCTGAAGCTGTCCTCGATCGACAACCCGCCCAAGGTGATCCTGGTCACCTCCTCCCTGCCCCAGGAAGGCAAGTCGACCTTCGTCACGAGCCTCGCGACGTTCGCCGCGCGCTCGCAGAAGAAGGTCATCCTGGTCGACCTGGACCTGCGGCACCCGTCGGTGGCGCGCGAGCTGGGCCGGCCGGTGGCCGCCGGCATCGTGGAGTTCATGGTGGGCGACCGGACGCTGGACGAGGTGGTGCAGCACGATCCGGCGACCGGGCTGGACTTCTTACCGGTCAAGCGCCAGACGGCGAACCCGACCGACCTGCTGGACAGCCAGAAGATGCGCCTGCTGATCGAGACGCTGCGGCAGACCTACGACTACGTGTTCCTGGACTGCGCGCCGGTGATGAGCGTCACCGACAGCCGGGTCGCGGCCCTCTTGGCCGACCGGGTGGTGTTCTGCGTGCGCTGGTCCAAGACCCCGAAGGACGCCGTGAGCCTGGCCTTCGACACGGTGCGGCAGACCAACGTGCCGATTGGCGGCATCGTGGTCACGCAGGTCGACGTGAAGAAGCACGCCCAGTACGGCTATGGTGACGTGGCCCAGTACTACGGCAAGTATCAAGACTATTACGTGAATTGAGCCGATCATCCCCGGGTGCCGAGCCCGGGGGCGAGCTCGCTTTGCTGGTCGGGACGAGGGGACGGCTGCCTTGGCATTCGTGTTGAACCTGCCGAAGATCGTTCCCATCAAGGGCTTCCGGAGCAGGAACCCGCTGGTCCGCCTGGTGCTGGACCTGTTCTCATTCGAGGCATTGTTCGTGTTGTTCCTGTTCGCAGGACGCTATAAGGCCGATTCTCGCTTCGCCTTCTTCCCGATCGATCCGACCCTGCTGTTCATGGCGCTCAGCATCGCGGTCGGCCTAGTCCTCATATTCCAGGAGAAGCTGTACCTGCCGGGCGCCTATGCGCTCGGGGTGTGGACGGTGTTCGTCGTATACATGTGGATCGGGCTGATCTGGACCGAGGGTCGCTCCTATGGCCGCGAGAAGCTGTTCCTGACCACGGTCGCCAACACCTGGTGCCTGATCGCGGGCGCGCTGATCCTGGCGAACTCGCGCGAGCGGGTGCAGCGGCTGATGCGCCTGATCGTGCTGTTCGCCATTTGGCTGGGCGTGGAGGCGCTGGTCGCCTGGGCCAACCAGGGGTTCCGCGGCCGGCTCCTGATCAACAATGGCGACAGCTATCTGGGCTTCGGCCGGGTCTGCGGCATGGGCGCCATCATCGTGTGTGCCTTCTGGGCGACCAGCAGCGGCTTCACCTTCCGCCGGCTGATGCTGCTGGGGCTGCTGGCGATGTTCATGATGGTGCTGCTGATCGGCGGCGGCCGCGGACCGCTGATCGCGAGCGTGGTGCCGATGCTGCTGATCGCCATCATCGGCTGGAAGCTGACTGCGGCCGGGCGGGTCCGGGTCATGCGCATGCAGATCCCGATCCTGCTGGCGCTGGTGGCGCTGGTGGGGGTCATCGCCTATGCCATCACATCGCCCGATGTCGACATCGGCGCGCTGTCCACGCTCGCGCGGTTGAGGGGCGTGGCCAGCGGCGAGCTGGTCAGCCAGTCGGATTTCCGCCGCAGCTTCAACATTACTGCCGCCTTCACCTGGATCCCGCGGGCGCCGATCTTCGGCTTCGGGGTCGGAAGCTGGCCGATCCTGGTGCATAACGGCGACTTCCAGGACCACCCGCATAACATGATCCTGGACATCATGTTCGACTTCGGCCTGGTCGGGTTGGCGATGATCGCAGCGCTGTTCTGGGTCTGCTTGAAGCCGATCACCGTCCACCGCCTGCGCACCGATCCGCTCCTGCTCGCCACGGCGATGCTGACCATCAACACCCTGATGAACGCGATGACTTCAGGCGACCTGCAGGAGAACCGCGCCGTCTTCCTGATGCTGGGCCTGCTGCTGGTGCGGGCGGCCGAAGATCCGGACGATGCCGATGAGGAGGACGACGAGGAGGCGGACGAGGATTGGGACGATGACGGCCGTCGGCCCTGGCGTGCCGGGGAGGCCGAGGATCTGGCGGAGTTCCGCCGCCTGCGGCCGCGGATCGTCGAGGATTTCGACGGCCCCTCCGCGCCTCGCTGACCAGGCTCCCAGGAGTGCTGGCTGTGGCGTCGCTGCCATGGCGGCACCCTCTTATGCCTTGCGGTGCGACGGCTCGTGATCCACCCCGGATCGGGCTCTACTATGTAGTTGCGGCGGCGGCGAACCGGCGCCGCGTCTGGTCGCCTGCGTGAGTGGCGGTTGTTGGTCCGGCTCATCCGCAAGGGAGCCCAACCGGAGGTGGGACGGACGTCCCCTCCTGCGGTGGGCCGGTCCCCGACGAGGATGGGCAGGACGTGGCGGGCAGCGAGCACGCGCCGGCGCGTGCTCGCTGCCGGTCTCCTGGAGTGGATCTGCGCATGAAGATTATCGTTTGCGGTTTCGGTTACGTCGGTGCCACGGTGGCGGCATGCCTGCTCCGCGAAGGGCATTCCATCGTCGGCGTCGACATCAGCCCGGACAAGGCCGCGGCGATATCGGCCGGACGCTCCCCCATCCATGAGCCCGGCGTGAACGGCTTCCTGCGGGCCGGGCATGCCGACGGACGCCTTCTCGGCAGCACGGAGGTCGGCGACCACGTGCTGGACGCCGACATGGCGCTGATCTGCGTGGGCACCCCCAGCAAGCCCAACGGCTCGCTCGACCTGTCCTATGTCGTGAAGATCGCCCGGCAGATGGGCGAGGCGGTGCGCCGGCGCGATCCGGCAAGGTCCCCGCTTCTGCTGGTGTTCCGTAGCACGATGCTGCCGGGCTCGATGGACAAGGTCGTGCTGCCCAACCTGCTGGAAACGGCCGGCGAGGCGCCAGGCGGGCGCTACGAGGTCGCCTACAATCCGGAGTTCCTGCGCGAGGGCACGGCGATCGCCGACTATTTCGCCCCACCCAAGACGGTGATCGGCGAGCGGGCGCCCGGCACCAGCAAGAAGCTGCTCGGCATCTGCGACGGGCTGGACGCGCCGATCTTCGAGGTGCCGTTCGCGGTGGCCGAGATGGTGAAGTATGCCGACAACAGCTTCCACGCCCTCAAGGTGGCCTATGCCAACGAGGTGGGCCGGCTGGCCCTCTCCCTCGACATCCCGCCGCAGCGGGTGATGGAGATCTTCCTGGCGGACACCAAGCTCAACATCTCGCCCTATTACCTGCGTCCGGGCACGCCGTTCGGTGGCTCCTGCCTGCCCAAGGACGTGCGCGCGCTGGCCGCCTGCATGCGTGAGCAGGGGGTGAGCGCGCCGGTGATGGAGAACATTCTGGCCAGCAACGCCAGCCACAAGCAGTTCCTGGTCCAGGAGATCGGCCGGCGGCTGCCGGTGGGTGGCCGG
>NZ_WUJP01000737.1 GCF_009806515.1 Geminicoccus flavidas
GGTCTGCCCATCATGGTCTTGCACCGCTCGCCCGATAGGGCTTTGCGTGGCCACAGACCAGCCGGAGAGCCGCCCATGCCCCTGACTTTGAATGGATCGTGCCGCTGCGGTGCCGTGCGCTTCACCTGCCAGAGCCACACCCCGGTGCCTTACCAGCGCTGCTACTGCACGATCTGCCGCAAGACCGCTGGCGGCGGTGGCTATGCCGTCAATCTCGGCGCCGATGCCGACTCCTTCCGGATCGACGATCCGCACGACGCGGTGGAGATGTACCGGGCGCAGATCGTCCAGGACGACGGCACCTGCGAACTGTCCACGGCCGAGCGCAATTTCTGTGCAGGCTGCGGCACGGCGCTGTGGCTGTTCTCGCCGGAATGGCCGGACCTGGTGCATCCGTTTGCCTCGGCGATCGACAGCGAGCTGCCGCGCCCGCCGGCCCTGGTCCACATGATGCTGCGCTACAAGCCGGACTGGGTGGTGCCGGAGATCGGCAGCGCCGACCAGCAGTTCGAGCTCTACCCGGAGCTCTCGCTGGCCGACTGGCACAAGCGGCACGGCCAGTGGGTCGAATGAGCCGCCGGCCATCCGGCCTTTCCCGATACGCCAATGTCATGGCATGATCGGCGGTCGCCCGTGCCGGCCGCGTGCCCGCACCCGCGGAGCGGCATCGTCATGCTTTTTGCACGAACGAACCCGAGCG
>NZ_WUJP01000738.1 GCF_009806515.1 Geminicoccus flavidas
GCCCAGCCGGATCAATGACTTGAAAACTCTCGACACGGGTTCAGGCGGCCGATCCCGGTGCCGGCAAGTGCGGCTCGATCGCCGCGATCTCGTCGGCGGTGAGGGGTCCGGCTGCCAGTGCCGCTAGGCTGTCGTCGAGCTGAGCGACGTCGCGGGCACCGATCAGGGCGGTGGTGACTCGCGGGTCGCGCAGCACCCAGGTGAGCGCCAGCTGGGCCAGGCTCTGCCCGCGCCTCTTCGCCAGTTCGTCCAGGGCCCGGAGCCGTGCCTGCAGCTCGGGCGTCACCCGCTCGGGCTTGAGCGAGGTCGTGCCGCGGCTGGCCCGCGAGCCTTGCGGCACGCCGTCCAGATACTTGGCGCTGAGCAGCCCCTGGGCCAGCGGCGAGAACACTATGCAGCCGATCCCGTCCTCGTCCAGTGCATCCAGCAGCCCGCCTTCGGCGGTCCGGTCCAGCATGGAGTAGCGCGGCTGGTGGATGACACAGGGCGCACCCAGTTCGCGGAGCATCGCCGCCGCCTGGCGGGTCGTCTCCGGCGGGTAGTTGGACAGGCCGGCATAGAGCGCCTTCCCTGCGCGCACGGCCTGGGCGAGTGCCCCCATCGTCTCTTCCAGCGGCGTCTCCGGATCCGGCCGGTGGCTGTAGAAGATGTCGACATAATCCAGCCCCATCCGGCGCAGGCTCTGATCGAGGCTGGCCAAGAGGTACTTGCGCGACCCGTGGTCGCCATAGGGGCCGGGCCACATGGTGTAGCCCGCCTTGGTCGAGACAATCAGCTCGTCGCGATAGGGCCGGAAATCCCGGGCCATGACCCGGCCGAACAGTTCCTCGGCCGAACCCGGCGGCGGGCCGTAATTGTTGGCCAGGTCGAAATGGGTGATGCCGCGATCGAACGCCCGGCGCAGCACGGCCCGGCCGGTCTCCGGCGCATCGATGCCACCGAAATTCTGCCAGAGCCCCAGTGCGATCGCCGGCAGCTTCAGGCCGCTTCGGCCACAGCGTCGATAGGGCATCGTTTGATAGCGGCAGGCATCGGCCTGCCAGTCCAGGGCCATCGGCAATCCTCCCTTCGTTCGATCTCACCCGGTCTGCGGCCATGAGGGCGCCCTGTCCACCGCGCAGGCGGGCGGCCAACCGTAGCGGCAACGCAACGATCAGCCGGAGCAAGAAACTGGAGTTTTCTGGTCAACAATCTTATAGACCGGGGCGGACCTGTCGGATCTGTCGCTTCCCCCGCCTGCGGCCAAGCCGGACAGGGGGTCGCCGGGCCATCGGCACCGCCGCGCAATTCCGGATATGCCTGCGCGGATAGGACCGTTGACCCGGTGCGCCTTGTTTGGGCATGGCTCGACGCATCTTTCAGGAATCCAGGCTTCCGCCACGGCGTCCGGAACTTTGTCGCAGCACCTGACCCCATCGGATCATCCAGGCACCATGTCCCATCTCGACGAGCTCGAGGCCGAGAGCGTCTACGTCCTCCGTGAGGCGTTCGCCAAGCTGGAGCGGCCCGCCATCCTCTGGTCCCTGGGCAAGGACAGCAATGTCGTCCTGTGGCTCACCCGCAAGGCGTTCTTCGGGCACGTGCCGTTCCCGGTCATGCACGTCGACACGGGCAAGAAGTTCAAGGAGATGTACGAGTTCCGCGACCGCTACGCGAAGGAGTGGAACCTGAACTTCATCCGCGAAGAGTGTCCGCCGGTCGAGATGACCGACGCGACCCTGCCGCCGGCCGCCCGTTCGGCCGCGCGTAAGACGCTGGGCCTGAAGGCGGCGCTCGCCAAGCACCAATTCACGGGCCTGATCGCCGGCATCCGTCGCGACGAGGAGGCGATCCGCGCCAAGGAGCGCTACTTCTCGCCCCGCAGCGAGGACGGCTCCTGGAACCTGAAGGACCAGCCGCCGGAAGTGTTCGAGCAGTACATGACCAGCTTCCCGCCGGGCGTGCACGTGCGCATCCACCCGCTGCTGCATTGGACCGAGCTGGACATCTGGCGCTACACCAAGCGCGAGAACATCCCGGCCATCGACCTGTACTTCGCCAAGAACGGCATGCGCTATCGCTCGCTGGGCGACGAGGACATCACCAAGCCGGTGCCGTCCACCGCGTCCACCATCGACGAGATCATCGCGGAACTGGAGACGACCAAGGTGGCGGAGCGGTCCGGCCGCGCCATGGATCACGAGGCCGAGGACAGCTTCGAGCGCCTGCGCGCTTCCGGCTACCTCTGATCCTCCGCCCGCTCATCCGTTCCGCCCGGAAGCTACCAAGATGTCCGACCACAGCGGTCAGAAACTCGCCATCGTCATCGTCGGCAGCGTGGACCACGGCAAGTCCACCCTGATCGGCCGCCTCCTGCACGATACCGGCTCCCTGCCCGAGGGCAAGTTCGAGGCGCTGCAGGCCATGTCGACCAAGCGCGGCATGCCGTTCGAATGGGCCTTCGCGCTGGACGCCATGCAGGCCGAGCGCGACCAGGGCATCACCATCGACACCGCGCGCATCCGCTTCGCCACCAAGAAGCGCGACTACATCATCATCGACGCGCCGGGCCACCGCGAGTTCCTGAAGAACATGGTGACCGGCGCCTCGGCGGCCGATGCGGCGCTGCTGCTGGTCGATGCCGAGGAGGGGGTGCGCGAGCAGTCGCGCCGGCATGCCTATGTGCTCCATCTCCTGGGCATCCGGCAGGTCGCGGTCCTGGTCAACAAGATGGACCTGGTGGGCTACGACGCCGAGCGCTTCGGCAAGGTGGCCGCCGCTATCCGCGGCAACCTCAACGCCCTGGACATCGAGCCCACCCACATCATCCCGATCGCCGCGCGCGACGGCGACAACCTGGTCGCCCAGAGCGGGCGGATGCTCTGGTACCAGGGCCCGGCGGTAGTGGACGTGCTGGACGAGTTCCAGCCCCGCGCCCGCGGGATTGAGGCGCCGCTGCGCCTGCCGGTGCAGGACGTCTACAAGTTCGACCAGCGCCGGATCATCGCCGGCCGGATCGAGAGCGGCCGGCTGGAAGTCGGCCAGCAGATCCTGTTCTCGCCGTCCGGCAAGGTGGTGAAGATCGCCTCGGTCGAAGCCTGGAACGTGCCGGAGGCGCCGACCTCAGCGGTTGCCGGAGCATCGGCCGGCATCACCCTGGACGAGCAGATCTTCGTCGAGCGCGGCGAGATCATCAGCCATGTGGAGAACCCGCCGGTCCTGACCAACGTGTTCCGCGGCAAGCTGTTCTGGCTGTCGAAGAAGCCGCTCGAGGTGGGCCGCAGCTACACGTTAAAGCTGGCGACCGTGGAGGCGCCGGTGGTGGTCGAGAAGATCGAGAAGGTCATCGACACGACCGATCTCGGCGAGCGGCAGATGGAGCGGGTCGAGCGCGACGAGGCGGCGGAAGTGATCTTCCGCAGCACGCGCATGCTGGCGCTGGACGAGTACCGCAGCGTACCCGGCACCGGTCGGTTCGTCCTGGTCGACGACTATCTCACCGTCGCGGCGGGCCTCGTCTCGATGGAGGGTTATCCGGATCAGCGGCGCCAGCTGTCGGTCAAGGCGAC
>NZ_WUJP01000739.1 GCF_009806515.1 Geminicoccus flavidas
CAATGTCCACGCGGTCGGCCACGCCGTGACCCGCGAGGCGCGCACCCTGCGCAACGGCCATGCCGGCGGCGTGCTCTGGCTGACCGGCCTGTCGGGTGCCGGCAAGTCGACCCTGGCCCTGGCGCTGGAGCGCGAGCTGTTCGCCAAGGGCTGGCATGTCTATGTGCTGGATGGCGACAACGTCCGCTCCGGCCTGAACCGCGACCTGGGCTTCGGGCCCGACGACCGTGCGGAGAACATCCGCAGGATCGGCGAGGTCGCCGCCTTGTTCGCCGATGCCGGCTTTTTGGTGGTCACCTCGTTCATCTCGCCGTACCGAACCGATCGGCAGCGGGCGCGCGAGGCGGCGGGCGAGCGCTTCCGCGAGATCTACGTCAAGGCGTCGCTCGAAGCCTGCGAGGCCCGCGACCCCAAGGGCCTCTACCGCAAGGCGCGCAGTGGTGCGATTACCGACTTCACCGGGATCCAGGCGCCTTACGAGGAGCCGGAGCATCCCGACGTGATCGTGGAGACCGACCGGCAGAGCGAGGCCGAGTGCATCGAGGTGTTGATGAACTTCGTCCGCCAGCAATTCGCGGTATGACGGGACGGGCCGGCCCGGCGGCCGGCCCCGCGAACCTTTTGGCCGATGCTGGCGGGCACTGGGACGGCGGCGAGGTAGCATGCGCATCGCGGTGATGATGCGGCATGTCGCGGAGGATGGCGGCACCGGCACCTATACCCGCGAGATCGTGCGCCGCTTGGTAGGGCAGGGCAGCGGGCATCGCTTCGACCTGCTGCTCGACCAGCCGGACCAGGCCCGGCACTGGCAGGACCTGCCCAATGCGCAGCCGGTCGTGCTGCCCGCCAGCAGCCGGCTCGCCTGGGACCAATGGGTGGTGCCGCGCTGGTGCAATGCCCGGCAAGTCGACGTGATCTTCAACCCGAAGCACTCAATGCCGCTTCTGGCCAAGGCACCATGCCTGTTCGTGCTCCACGGGGCTGACTGGTTCGTGGTGCCGGAGAACTATGGCTGGCGCCTGCGCGCCTATCAGGCGCTGGCCCTGCCGCTGTACCTGCGCAAGGCGGCCTATACGATCAGCGTGTCCGAGGAGAGCCGCCTGCGCCTGGGCACGCGCTTCCCGTTCACGCAGGAGCGGTCCTGCACAATCCATCACGGCGTGGCCGAACGGTTCGCACCGGTCACCGATCGGCGACATCTGGACGAGGTGCGCCGGCGCTACCGGCTCCCTGAGCGGTTCGTCCTCTATCTCGGGCTCATCTACCGGCAGAAGAACGTGGCCGGGCTGCTGGAGGCATTCCAGCTCCTGGCGCCGGCAGTGCCGCACGACCTGGTGCTGGCCGGGAGGCCGGCCTTTCATGGGGAGCGCGAGCTGGCGCAGCTGGCGGACCCGGAACTGGCGCGCCGGGTGCATCGGCCGGGCTGGGTCGCGGATGCCGACCTGCCGGCCGTGCTGTCGCTGGCGGAACTCTTCGTCTTCCCGTCGCGGTACGAGGGCTTCGGCATCCCGCTGCTGGAGGCGATGGCCTGTGGCACGCCGGTGGTGACCTCGACCGGGGGAGCCTGCCCGGAAGTGGTGGGCGACGCCGCACCCACGATGGACCCGGAACGCCCGGACCTGCTGGCCCGGACGATGCAGGCGATCCTGACCGACCCCGCTCGTGCCGCCGAGCTGCGCCGCCGCGGCCTGCAGCGGGTCCGCCTGTTCGACTGGGATACGGCCGCTGCCCGAACGCTGACCGTGATCGAGGCTCTGGGCCGAGGCGGTGTGCCGCACCTGCAGGCCCCACCCGCCCTCGCCGGGGCGGCGCGCGGGTTCCCGGACCGCCCGATCGCTCCGCTCGAACCCGCCACCTCGCCGGACCCAGTGCGCTCCTAGGTCTGGGCGAGGCTGCCGGGCGCCGTGCCGTGCTGGCGACGCTGCGCACCTCTAGGCCGAACGCGACGTTCTCCCAGACCTTCATCAAGGGGAACAGCGCCAGGTGCTGGAAGATCAGGGCAGTCGCGCGGCGATTCGGCCCGATCCCCGCCATGTCCTTCTCGCCGATCAGGATGCGGTTCCCGCAGCGCTCGCGAAACGGCACGCGCCCACCGGTCGGGGACTGGCGGGCGCGTCGTGGCGAATGAAGAGGAGGAACTAGTCGGAATAGTACTTCGTGTAGGTACCGTAGTACTCGCCAGCGTCACCGTAGCCGTAGCGCTTATGCTTCTTGACATCGACCTTGGTCAGCACCGCGCCCAGCAGCTTGGCTCGCGCACCGCGCAGCGCCTGCACCGCATTGTGCGCCAGCTGATGCTTGGTCTCGGCCCACTGGGTCACGAACACCACCGTGTCCGCCACCGGGCAGAGCAGCAGCGCGTCGTTCACACCCAGCACCGGCGGGGTGTCGAGGATCACGTAGTCGTAGGTGCCTCGTGCCTCCTCGATGAGGGCCTTGAGCTTCTTGCTTTCCAGCAGTGCTGCGGGATTGGTGGGCCTGCGGCGCACCAGCAGCAGGTCCACGCCCGAAGACCCGTGCCGGACCACCGCATCCTCGAAGCTGACCTCGCCGCCCAGGAGCTCCACCACGCCGTTGGTGGGCTCCACGCCGAAATTCTTCGCCTGCACCGGACGGCGGGTGTCCAGGTCGATCACCAGCACCCGGTGGTCGGCCGCGGCCGAAATCACCGCCAGGCTCTGCGCCAGGGTGCTCTTGCCTTCGCCCGGCACGGACGAGGTCACCAGGATGACCCGCGGAGGGTGGTCGACATCGGCGAACCGGATCGCCGTGCCGACGCCGCGCACCGATTCCGCGAACACCGAGAGCGGCTTGTCCTTGAGGAAGCGCCAGGCGGGGCGCTTGGCCGTGATCTCCTTGGTCTGCGGGATCAGGCCGACCCGCAGGAGGCCCAGATGCCGCTCGACGTCCTCGGCCGAGCGCAGGCCCTTGTCCATCCGCTCCAGGAGCAGGGCGCCCATGCTGCCCACCAGCGAGGAGGCAACGAAGCCGACCGCCAGGAAGATCGGCAGGCCGGGCGTGGACGGGGCGACCGGACGCTGGGCGGCCGACAGGAGCTTCGCGTCCGAATCCAGGATCTGCTGCTGCTCGCGGGTCTCCTTGTAGCGCTGCAGGAAGCTCTCGTAGAGCTGCTTGGTCGACTGGGCCTCGCGCTCCAGCTCGCGCAGCCCCACCTCCGCGACCATGCCTTCGCCGCTCTTGCCCTGCGCCTGGCCCAGCTGCTCCTGCAGGACGTTGATCTGCGCCGCGTTGACCTGCGCCTCGTTCTCCATGTTGGCGATGATCCGCTCGATCTCGCCGTTGACGCTGTGCCGGAGCTTCTCCTTCTCGGTAGCGATCAGCTGCACCCGCGGATGCTTGGCGCCGAAGGTGGCGCGCAGTTCGCCTTCCTGGCGTTCCAGGTCGCTTTCCTGGGCCCGCAGCTGCAGGACGAGCGGAGAGGCCAGCACTTCCGGCAGCGTGTCGAGCGGCTGGCCCTTCGCCTTCAGCTCGCGCACGAACTGCAGCCGCGCCTCGCGCCCCGCCTGCTGAGCCTGGGCAGCCAGCAGCTGCTGGTTCATGTTGGTCAGCTGCAGGTCGGTCAGATCCGTCCGGTTGCCGGAGGTGAGGTTGTGCTCGATCTGGTACTGCTGGACCCGCGCCTCAAGCTGCTCGAGCTCCTTGCGCAGCTCCTCCACTCGCTGGCCCAGCCAGTCGCCGGCCTGATCGGTGGTCAGGCGCTTCTGGTCGATCTGGCTCTGGACATAGCTCTCGGCCAGCAGGTTGGCGACCCGCGCGGCCTTGTCCGGGCTCTCGGACGTGAAGGACACGCCAATCACGAAGGACCGGCCCTCCGGGGCTACGGTGAGGTTGCGCAGGAACTTGCTGCGGGCGACCTCACGATAAGGATCGGCGGCCAGGGCCTGGGAGAACTGCTCGCCATACGGCCCGCTGGTCAGCGGGTCCGCCACCGGTGCCGGCGGCTCGCCCGCCATGACCGGATCTGCCGTGGTGGCCGGATCCGCCTGGACCTCCGGCAGGGCCCCGGCCGGCTCGACGGGCGCCTCGGCCGACAGCGCCGGCATGCCGCCATCCGGCACCGCCGCGGGCGCCGCATCCCCGGTCACAGCCGACAGCCCGTCGTCCGGGCCGGCCGCGGGAAGGGGGGCGTCCTGGTCGAGCGTCGCCATCTGGATCAGCTCGTTGGCGACCAGCGGCTCCTTGGCGAGGCCGGTCGCGATCAGCCAGCTGTTCGGCACGAACGAGGTGGCTGTCGCGAGGTAGCCGCTCCAGGGCTCCGGCAGGGTGAAGACCAGGACCTGGCCTTCCTCGCCCTCCTCGACGGACGGGCGGAACTCCTCGTCGTCGAACAGGTTGAGCCGGGTCATCACCCGGTCGACCACCGGCGCCGACTGGAGCA
>NZ_WUJP01000740.1 GCF_009806515.1 Geminicoccus flavidas
CGCGGATCTGTGTCTCAACCGTGGTCGGGTTCGCGTCCAGTCCGGCCGCGACCTGCTCCATGTTGACCACGTTGGAACTCTGGCCCTGGACTACCACCATGGCCTTGGCGGTGTATTTCTTGGTCATCGACAGGCCAGCCAACCCGGCCAGCCCGGTGCCCAGGACCACGATGCCGATGATCATCGCCTTGCGGCGCCACAGGGTCGCTGCCAGTTGGCCAAGATTCGGCCCGTCGGCCTCGCCCTCATAGTCGGTCGGCCGGTAGGCGACCTGGTTCTGCGGAGGATAGCGATACTGGTCGTCGGCCATGATCACGGTCACATCACGTCAGGGGTGGCTCGGCGCCCGGTCAGGCACGCGGAAGCGTGATCGGATGCTGATGGAACGTGATCGAGGAAACCCGAAACAAGACGCACCCAAGCTACCCGTGTAGCCCGGCAAGCCCTCTTCTGCTGCGTTTCCGATCGAGTCAGCGTTCGCTGCACTGCACCCAAAGCAGTCCATAACAGCGAAACGCTATGGCGGGGAAGAGTGTTGTAGTCGACCCACCTGCGGCGATGTCGCCCATCGAAACAACCTTTTCGCTCTCCGGTTAAGAACAGGATCGAGCCACCGGTACCGGATGGCTCGGCAGTTGAACCACAGTCCTGATGGCCCCGGGCCTCAGGCAGCCGTGTACTTCTCCACGTATTCCGCCCGCACCGGATTGAACCAGGGCGTCACCATCGGACACCACCACAGATTGTCGACAGCACCCTCGGGGTAGGCGGCATCGAACGCGCGCCTTGGCCTCCGGCTGGAGCAGTGGCACGACCTCCGCGATCACGCTGTCATAGCCGGACTGGCTGGCCATCGCCGCGCCCATGTCCGCCCGATACATGTGGTTGATGAAGGCATAGGCGCCCTCGACATTCTCGGCCCCGGTCGGAATCGACATGCCGTCGAGCCAGGCGAACCCGCCCTCCTTGGGCATGAGATATTTGACGGGCCCGCCCGATGTCCGGCTGAGCACGATGCCCGGCCCGTTCCAGGTGAGGCCGATGACGCAGCCGTCCTGGTTGAATGCGGTGTACTGGTCGCCGGCGCTATTCCAGAACTTCTTGATGTTCTTCTTCATCTCGATCGCGACCGGCAGGATCTGGTCGAGGATCTTGCGGGAGGTCTCCTCGTCCTTGCAGGCATCGAGCATGTCGTTGGACTGCAGCCGCACCGTGGCCTCGCCGACCATCTCGGGCCGCCACAGATCGCCCAGCGGCAGCGTGCCATAGCTCGTCTGGAACCCGCTGCTGTCGTAGGTCATACCCTCCGTGTCCCAGTTGAAGGGCAGAATATAGCGCTTGCCACGATAGTTACCGCCAAGGTCGATCGACCTCTCTTAGATCGAGGGATAGATGACCTCGATGTCGATCTTGCTCTCGTCCAGCGGCTGGAGCAGGTCGCCCACATCATACCATTGCGGGCCCTCGGTGGTGGTCGGCATGATCAGGTCGAAGCCGGCACCGCCAGACGCTTTCAGCTAGTTGAACAGCTCGTCGTTGCTGCCGAACTTGGACAGCTCGATCTCGAGCCCGGTCTCCTTTTGGAAGCTGTCGATCACGTCCGGATAGATATAGTCCGACCAGACATAGACCTTCCTCGCCCGCGGCCGCGGCATGCCGGCTGACCCAGGGTGCTGCCACGGCGGCCATCCCGGCGCCCAGCCAGCCTGCCCAGCTCCCGCCGGCGCCAGCTCCGCACCGCCTCGATCGTGCTGCTCGCCTCGGTCATGGTGCGCAACTATCCCCGATCAATCGGGTGGGCGCGACCATGGACAGCGACATGCGGGCAGAGCGCCCGCCATGGTGAGAAATGTCCTGATGCAGCCAGAGCCGATCGAGACCGCATCGGGGGTACGACACGACGGCTCCGGCCAATCGCACGGACCGCGCCGGAGTGTTCAGTCCTCGGCCTCGCCCTGGGCGCTCCAGTCGACCTCGTCCTCGCTCACGAGCATCCCCAGCATGGACGGGCCTTCCTCATGGACGCGCTGCCGGTCGCCGCAGACCAGGTGATGCCATTCGGGCAGATCGTAGCCATGCGCCACCAGCCGGTAGGCGCAACTGTGCGGCAGCCAGGTGAGCTCGTAGACGTTCTCCGGCGTGATCGCGACGCAGTCCGGGACGCGCCGGTGGCGATTACGGTAGTCGCTGCAGCGATTGGTGCACAGGTCGAGGAGGCGGCAGGCGACGTCGCTCAAGGCCAGTTCGCCCGTGTCCTCATCCTCCACCCGGATCTGGCAGCACAGGCCGCAGCCGTCGCAGAGTGACTCCCATTCCTTGGGTGTCAGCTCGTCCAGGCTCTTGGTGCGCCAGAACGATGCCGGCGCGCCGGTCCCGGCCTGGTTGGCGCGGCTGCGGCGGCGCATCGCCGATCCCATCGAAAGTTTCGTTCCCGCCCGAGGTGGCGACTGCCGAAGCGTTCGACAACCATGCATGAACTCGCCTGATGCGGGAGTGGACAGGCTCCGGCGAACTGCCGTAAGTACGTGCCTATGGCACCAGCAGCTCCGCCGCCCCAGGGCGGGCCACCCGATCGCAAGCTCACTGTGTTGTTGCCGGCCGACGTGCTCCGGCAGTTGCGCACCCGGGTCGCCGAGGACGATACCACCATGCGCGCGCTGGTCCTGGATGCGCTGGCGCGGGCCGGGTACCGGGTCGATGCGGCCGAGATCCGCGACCGGCGCCGCCCGGAGAGCCGCGACGGGGAGCGCCGATGATTCGGAACATCGTCCACATGGTGCCGCGTGCTGCCGAGGCCGAGGGAGGTGCCACGGGACGTGAGCCGGCCGAGGAGGCGGCCAGCACCGCCCGGGCCAGGCGGCGGCTCGCCGCGGACGGCGATGGTGCCGGCACGGGCCGGCAGGTGGACCTGTTCCTCGACAGCCTGATCAGCGCGCCGTTCAAGGACGACCGGGCGCTGATGGAGTTCCCGTTCTTCTCCTTACAGAAGACGCCGCGCACGAAGCCCATGATCTATGACGACGGCAAGGTGCGGGTGGAGATCCGGCCAGGCGACCGCGGCATCGCCACGATCTGGGACAAGGACGTCCTGATCTACCTGGCCTCGATCATCAACGACCGGATCGAGCGCGGCATGCCGGTGGAGAAGACCGTGCGCTTCAACGCGCATAACCTCCTGCAGGTGACCGGCCGCGGCTCGGGCAAGCGGGCCTATGAACTGCTGCTGGACGCGATCTACCGGCTGCGCTCCACCACCATCGTCACCACCATCGAATCGCAGGACATCAAGGAGCGCCGCGGCTTCGGCTGGATCGAGACCTTCCGCGTGCTGGAGAAGAAGACCCGCACCGGCAAGAAGATCATGGCCGGCTGCGAGATCACCCTCAACGACTGGATGTTTCGAGCCATCGTCAAGGATCGCCGCGTCCTGACGATCAGCCCGGAGTATTTCCAGATCAGCATGGGGCTCAAACGCCGGCTCTACGAGCTGGCCCGCAAGCATTGCGGCTCCCAGTCGCGCTGGGTGATCTCGCTGCCCAAGCTAATCGACAAGTGCGGCTCGGTGATGGAGGCGCGCTTCTTCAAGCCGCAATTGCGCAAGATCGTCGAGGACGACGACCTGCCCGACTACCACATCGCGATCAATTTCGATCCGGCCGACCGGCAGGCGGTCGAGCATGATGGGTTCGACGGGCGCCGCTGGGCCTCCAACGAGCGGCTGCTGGTGGTGTTCTCGCCGCGGGCCGGCTGACGGCTCGGTACTTCGTCCACGTCCTCGCCTGGCCTGATTCGGTACTTCGTTCACACGTCGGCGGTGCGACGCCTGCAGGAACCTTGTGGTTCAGGCCCCGCCTGCGTGAACGATGTACCGAACTTCGGTACATCGTTCACGGATGGCTGGCGCCGGATCGGTACTTCATTCACGCGGCCACGGGGATCAGCCTCGGTACTTCGTTCACACAAGCCGGGAATCCGGCCACGGGCGGGCTGGAGATCGCCGCCGGACGGCTGGTCGGTGGGCTGCCAAGCGTGGCGCCGGCGAGCTAAGGTCCCGCGGTCCAGGTGAACGAAGTACCGTATGAGGCGACGGCGACCGGCAGGACGCGGGCATCGGGCGGCCGAAGCTCGGTACTTCACCCACATAGGTGCGGAAGTTCGCGTGGCGCCCGCTCGGTACTTCATCCACGCGACGTCGGTACTTCGTCCACGGGGCCGCTCGGTACATCATTCACCGTAACCCGGTACATCATTCACAGAAACCGTTGCTAACCAATTGAATTTCGTAGGCTTCGCGGCACTCTAACTTTCTAACTCCTAATATATATCTTAACTCTCTAACGGGCCAGGCCGCCTGGAGGTGCCCGTACGACGACATGTTCAGGTCCGTGGCGGAGCGGGCCTTACTCGAGAGCGCTCAGTCCTTCCGGACCCGCAGGAAGCCCGCGCAGTGCTGCTGCAGTCCGACCCAGGCGTGGTCCATGATCCGGATATGCGGCATCCGGCGATCCGTCATGATGCAATCCGCCAGGCTGTTCTGATGCAGGCCGATCAGGTGGCGGCCGCTGCCAGGGCCTGATCCAGGCTGGGCTCGACCCGAACGATCCGGTCGAACCCGGTCATCTTCAGGATCTGCGCCACCGCATCGCTAGGGCTCGCAAGCACGAAGCTGCCGTCCCTGCCGTGCCGCCGCGCCGCCACCAAGAACACCCGCAGCCCGGCCGAGGAAACGTAGCGGATCTGGCTGAGGTCGAGCACGATCCGCCGGCAGCCGTTCTCGGCATGGCTGGCAAGCTCCGCTTCCAGCTGTCCACAGGATGCAGCGTTGAGGTCGCCTGCCGGGCTCACCACCAGGACCTCGCCCTTGAGCACGCTGCTCAGCTCCATCACCGACCGCCACTCCTGCGCTGCCTGCGGCACCCAACCATGCCTCATCCTTCCGCAGTAAGGCGCGCGCGTCCAGCCGCCTCGACCGGCAGGGCCGCCACTACCAGCTCGTCGACCCGCAGATCTGCCGCCAGACCCAGCAGGCGACGCAGGTCCAGGGCGTACTCTTCGACATCGTAGAGCCGCAGCCCGGCTTCAGCGAAGGCCATGAACTCGTCCGGCTCCGGCAGGCCGAAATAGCTCATCCGCTCCGGGTCCTGCGGCCGGGCACAGAGCGGCTGGCCTGCCGCCAGACGCGCCACGGCCGCCAGGATCGCCGGCACGCCCGTCTCGTAGGCGCGCAGCACATGCCAGAGCATCGAGCGCCCGCTGACGACCGGCATGGGCTGCACGGTCACGACCGGGCCGGTGTCGATGCCGGCATCCACTCGGTGCAGCGTAACGCCGATCTCCGGCCGCCCCAGCCTCATCTGGCGGAAGATCGCGAACAGCCCGCCGAACCCGGGCAGCGGCCCGGGGTGGAGATTGAGGATGCCGTGGCGGGGCAGGTCCAGCATGGGCTGGCGGAACACCAGGCTGAAGCGGATCGACAGGACCAGGTCCGGCCGGAATTGGGATGCGCCTTCGAAGCCGTCGCCCGTATTGATCCGCCTGATGGTACCGACCTGGATCGCCAGCTCCCTGCCGAGGCGCTCGAAGCTGCGCAGCCCCGGCCCGGCGGGTGCTGCGGCTTCCACCAGGGGCAGGAGGACCGAGAGCGGCAGGTCGCGTTCGAGCAGCTTGAGGACGGCGAGATCCGGCAGGTGCCGCTCGGCCGGCCGCACCCGCTCGGTGAGCAGCACCTCGACATCGTGCCGCTCGGCCAGCGCCGGCAGCAGCCGGTTCATCGCGATCAGGCTCGGAAGATCCGCCTTGGTGCAGACCAGGATGCGCACGTCGCCCTTGTCTCGCCTTTGCGCCGTTACCGCACTCAACTCAAGGAACGATCCGCGCCCGCCCCCATCGCTTGAAGTAGTGAACAGGTAGCCAGTATGGTTTTGCGTGTCCATGCGAAGCGACCGCCGTGAGACCTCGCGTCCTGTGGCGGAGGTCCCGCGGATCGGAGGCTTCTCCGCATGGGTGCCGCAATGCGACGCCCGGGGACGCTGCCCAGCGGAGATACTGATGTTTTCCGGAACTTCCCTGGTCGGCCGTCTCGCACTCACCGCCTTCGTTCTCGTGCTGGCCAGCCTGCTGCTTTCCGCGGCGCTCAACCTGCTGAAGTTCCACCGCGTCGTGCAGCAGAAGGAGCAGGCCCGCTTCGAGTTCCTCGCCAACGATCTGGCCGCGGCCATCCAGGACGGCATGCGCATCGGCCTGCCGCTCAGCGCATTGCGCTCGATCCAGCCGCTGATCGACCGGCGGCGGACGGTCGACCGGCTGATCGACTGGGTCGTGGTGTTCGACGATGCCGGTCGCCGTCTCTACAGCACCGACCGCGGCGCCGCCTCCGATCAGCCAGTGCCGGACGCGTGGCGGGCTGCGGTGCGTGCGCGGCAGGATGAGGTCATCGGCCCGCGCCGCCTGGACGTGCCGGTGATCGTCGTGCCGCTCACCAACCTGTTCGACCAGCCGGTGGGCGGCCTAGCGCTCGGCTACAGCGGGGCCGGCATCGAGCGCACCATGGTCGCGATCCGTGTCATCCTGGGCCAGGCGATCCTGGAGGCGAGCGTGCCGGCGGCGATCGTGCTGATCCTGGGCATCGCCCTGGTGATGCACCGCTCCCGGCGGCAGATGCAGGCCAGCACCCACGCGATCATGGATGCGATCGGCGGCTCGGTGCTGCACAAGTCGGGCAGGGCGGCCCCGCCGGATCCGGTCGCCGCGATCGCGCAGGAAACGCTGGCCCGGCTGCACGGGGCCGAGGCGCGCATCGAGAAGGCGGACGTGTCGTGATCGCGCAGGGGAGCAAGCCATCGGCCGCGAGCCGGGCACCCGCGGTGGCCAGCGGCCGGGAGAGCGCCGCCCTGATCCTCCTGGTCGTGGCCGTGCTGGTCCTGGCGACCCTCTATGTCGCCAACCGTGCGCTGGACGCGTTCAACCGTGAGCTGCTCCCGCTGATGGACCGCGAGGCCGAGGCGGTATCCAGCTCGATCGCGGCGACGATCGAGCGCGCCCTGGCGCTGGGCATTCCTGCGGACCGACTGGTCGAGGTCGATCCGTTCCTGGACGAGTTCCGCCGCCAGCTGCCGAGCCTGGGCTACGTGGCGCTGCTCGACCACGATGGCAGGCTGATGCACGGGGTGGGGCCGGAGCTGCCCGCCTTCGAAGCGATGCTGGCGGCCGGGCGGGTGCTCAAGCCGGATCTCGGCCTGGTGCAGGCCCAGCCGGACCCGGACGGCGACCTCGCCGGCCGCTCGATCAGCACGAGCCTGGACGGGATCCGCGACACGGCCTGGCCGATCGTGGTGCCGGGCCAGGAGGCGCTGGTCCTCCATATCGGTTCCTCCAGCCGCGCCTATGATGCCCAGATCGCCGATGTCCGCTGGGACATCTGGATCGTGCTGCTGGTCTCGGTGCTCGCCACCTACGAAATCCTGATCTTCCTCCTGGCGCGGTCCGCCGAGGCGCCGATGACATTGCTCGGGCGTGCGGTCGACCGGGTGGCAGGGGGCGACTGGACCCGGACGGTGGCGGTGATCGGGTCGGATGAGAGCCGTCAGGTGTTGCGCACCTTCAACCTGGCGGTGCGCACGGTGAACGAGGCTTTCGCGCGCCTGTCCTGGAAGGCCGAGGAGGTCGCGCGCGAGGGCAGGGAGGCGGCGGAGCGGATCGCGCGGGAGATCGGGGCCCTCACCGAGCGGCACCGCTTCGCGCCCGGCCACCTGGCCCGGATGACCGCCCTGCCGGGGGCGGTGATGGCGCGCACGCCCCTGTTCATCTTCGTGTTCGCTGAGCAGTTGCCCACCTCGTTCATGCCGCTCTATGCGGGCTCGCTCTATTCCCGGTTCTCCTGGCTCGATCCGGCGGTCGCGATCGGCCTGCCGCTTTCGGCCTTCGTGGTGGCGGTGGCGGTGGCCACGCCCTTCGGCGGCTGGTGGGTCGGGAGGATCGGCAGCCGCAACGTGTTCCTGCTGGGCGCCCTGCCGGCGGTGCTGGGCCACGTGCTGGCCGGCCTGGCTTCGGACCTCACCATGCTGATCGCGGCACGGGTGATCGCCGCGATCGGCTATGCGCTGGTGACGATCGCCTGCCAGCATCATCTCGTGCAGGTCGCCAGTCTCGGCCGCCAGGCCGGCAGCCTCGCCGTGTTCGTGCTGGCCGTGGTCACCGGTACCATCTGTGGCATGGCGATCGGCGCGGTGGTGGCCGACCGGCTGGGCTTCACCAGCACATTCATGGTCGCCGGTGGCTTGGTGGTGGTGGCGGCCCTCCTGGCCGGCTGGGTGCTTCCCGCCGACCATGACGCAGCACCTGCCCGCCCGGCCGCCAATGGCGGCTCAGCCTGGCTGATGGCGCTGCGCGCCCCCCGGTTCCTCGCCATCGTGATCCTGGCGGCCATCCCGGCCAAGATCGCGCTGAACGGCATGGTCTACTATCTGGCACCGCTCTATCTGGCGCAGGCCGAGATCACCCTGCCGGCGATCGGCCGGACCATCATGATGTATTCGATCGGGATGCTGGTGGCGATCCGGGTTGGTGCGTGGCTGGCGGACCGC
The DNA here is from genome assembly GCF_009806515.1 of Geminicoccus flavidas. GTDB lineage: Bacteria > Pseudomonadota > Alphaproteobacteria > Geminicoccales > Geminicoccaceae > Geminicoccus > Geminicoccus flavidus. The sequence goes on from NZ_WUJP01000740.1 coordinate 8,583, forward strand.
CGTCGCCTCTACCTGATGCCGCTGGCGCTGATGGGGCTCCTGCCGGCAGCGGGTGCGCTGCTCCTGCCCTGGCAGGACCCGGCGGCGGGCATGCTGATCGCAGTGACCGCGCTGGGGATCGGCCATGGCCTGGGCAGCGCGCCGATGCTGGCGGCCGTGCCCGCCCTCTGCCCGGGCCCGGACGGACGGCGTCAGGCGGCCCTGCTGCTGGGCTTCCTGCGCAGCGCCGAACGGGTCGGCAGCATGCTGGGGCCGATGATCGCGGCAACCCTGCTCGCGACCACCGGGCCCACCGGCGCGGCGCTGTGGCTGGGGCTGATCCCGGGTGCCGCGGCGATCCTGCTGGTCCTGGCCGGCTGGCTGTTGCCGGGGCGCGGGCTGGTGCCGGCCGTCGATGGAGGCGGGCGATGAGCCGGGTTCTGCTCGGGCGGCGCGGTCTGCTGGCCGGCGGGCTCGGTATCGGGCTGGCGGCCGGCCGTCCGGCACGGGCGCAGCAGCGTCCGTGGCGGATCATGATGATCACCTGGCGCGGCTGGGAGGACGCCTGCCAGGGCTTCGCCGACTACTTCAGCGAGCGGAACGTCCCGGTGGAGCTGATCCTGCGGGATGCCGGGCAGTCGGCGGCGACAGTCACCCGCCACGTCGCGGAGGCCAAGGCGACCCGGCCGGACCTAGTCTATCTCTGGGGCACCACCACGGCCATGGTGGCGCTCGGGCCCTACGACGCGCTCGACCCCGCGATTCACCTGGCCGACGAGATCCCGGCCGTGTTCAACATCGTCACCGAGCCGGTGTGGAACAAGATCGTGCCGTCGCTGGAGCGGCCGTCCCGCCGTGCCACCGGCACCCTCTACATCACCGCGATGGAACAGCAGCTCGCCACGCTCGCGACCTACCGGCCGTTCCGCTCGATGGGCATCACCTACAGTCCGATCGAGGGCAATTCCCGCGCGGTGGTGGAGTTGCTGGGCCAGGAGGCGAAGCGCACCGGTTTCGAGCTGATCGACCGGCCAGTGCCGCTGGACGATGCAGGCAAGCCGATCGCCGCGGCCCTGCCCGGCAAGGTCGCCGAGATCGCGCGGGCCGGTGCCGAATGGCTGTACATAGCACCGGACAGCTTCCTGAACGGCAACAAGCTGCCGCTGACCCAGGCGGCACTGGATGCCGGCCTGCCAAGCTTCACCTCGACCGAGCCCTACATCCTGCAGGCGCATGCCTTGTTCGGCCTGGTGAGCCGCTATTATGCGGTCGGCCAGTTCACCGCGTTCAAGGCCGAGCAGATCCTGAACGGGGCGGAGCCCGCCACGATTGCGGTGGAACCGCTGGCCCGCTTCTCGCTGATCGTGAACGTCCAGACCGCCAAGCGGCTGGAGTTCTATCCGCCCTTGTCCCTGCTGCGCTTCGCGGAGACCGTCTAGCATGCTGCTGCGGATCCGCCTGGTCCTCGTGGTCCTGCTGGTGATCGCCGTGATCACCGGCTTGGTCGCCGCCGCTGCCACCATCATCGCCGAGCGGGTCGGGCGCGACGCCAACCGCACCGAGCGTACCGCGCAGCTCAAGGTCTGGGAGGTCACGGTGCGGGCCGAGGCCGGGCCCTTGCTGCAGCTCCTGCGGGAGCTCACCGGCGATGCGGCCTTCCGTGAGTCGATGGAGCTGGGCGACCGCCTGGCTGCCACCGATCGCCTGACCGAGCAGGTCGATGCGCTCGACCGGCACCTGTTCGAGCGGATCGACCTGATCGGCCCGGATGGCCAGCTCCTGTGGACCAGCCTCGGCCATGGGGAGGATCGCGCCATGGTCGACGTGCGCCGCCTGGCCCCGGAGGCACGCGCGGGCGAGGGAACCTGGGTCGGGCTGCAGTCCGAGGCCGGCGGCGGGCTGGCGCCGACGGTGGTCTCGGCCCTGCCCGGGGGACATCTGGCGATCAGCCGGCCGCTGGGCCCGACGCTGAAGGCCTTTGCCGATACCTATGGCGGCAATGCCTACCTGATGTCCGCCGACACGGCGCGGATCGCTTCCACGGACGAGCGGGCTTGGCCGGACCTGGAGGCGGCCTATCGGTCCGGCGACATCGACCCGGTGATCGGGGACGTGGACGGTCGGGTGCACAAGGCGCGCAGCGTCGAGATCTACGACCTGAGCGGCTCGCCGGCAGGCTGGCTGATCGCGCTGCGCGACGTCACCGCCGAGCGCGAGCAGCGCTGGCTGGTGACCAGCACCACGATCGTGAGCTGCGGCCTGATCCTCCTGATCGTGGTCGGCATGCTCTATGGCTGGCTGCGCCACAACCTGCTGCCTCTGGAAGAGCTGGCCCTGGTGGTCAAGGCGGTGGCGAGCGGCAACCTGCTGCTGTCACCCGACCCGCCGCGCCGGGCCGACGAGGTGGGCGGCATTGCCCAGGCGGTGGGCGTGCTCCGCGAAGGGGCCATCGCGCTGGAGCAGATCCGCTTCCGGCAGTCGCGTGAGCGTCGCCGCTCCGAGGCGATGATCCGCCAGAAGATGCAGGAGCTGGCAGCGACGCTGGATGCGCCGGCACGGGCTGAGCTGGAGCATGACCTGGCCCGGATCGAGGCGGAGAGCCAAGCAGGCGAGGGCGAGGCGGGTGGCGCCAAACCGCTCGCGGTGGCCTTCCAGCACATGACCGGCCGGGTGCTGGCCCAGTACCAGGAGCTGTCCCGCCTCCTGGCCGAGCGGACTCGGGACCT
>NZ_WUJP01000741.1 GCF_009806515.1 Geminicoccus flavidas
GGAGCGGCTGAAGGAGGCCGTGCGCGAGCGCGAGGAACTGGTCCATCTCCGCCAGGAGCTGTCGATCGCGCGGACCTTGCAGCTCTCGAGCCTGCCCACGCGCTTCCCGGCCTTTCCCGACCGCACCGAGTTCGACGTGTTCGCGGCGATGCGGCCGGCCGAGGAGGTGGGCGGCGACTTCTACGACTTCTTCCTGCTCGACGACGACCAGGTGGCCGTCGCGATCGGCGACGCGTCGGGCAAGGGCGTGGCCGCCGCCATGTTCATCGCGATCGCCCGCAGCCTGATCAAGGCCGCCTGCCTGCAGGGCATGGGACCGGCAGAGGCGATGCGCTTTGCCAATGACGTGCTGGCCCGGGACAATCCGCAGATGATGTTCGCCACGGCACTCGTGGCGATCCTCGACACGCGCACCGGCCAGCTGCGGCTCGCCAATGCCGGGCACAACCCGCCCTTTCTGCGCCGCCATGACGGCGAGCTCAGCGTGATCGACCGGTTCCTGGGCCCGGCCCTGGGGGTGTCGGACCTGGCGGGCTTCGAGGAGGCGACGCTGCAGCTGCGCGAGCGCGACCTGCTGTTCCTGTTCACCGACGGGGTGACCGAGGCGGCCGACCGGCAGGAGCGGTTCTTCGACACGGACGGGCTGGCCCGGGCGCTTGGCGAACTGGACGGCGGCGACCCGCGCCGGGCGGTGGAGGACGTCCAGGCCGGCCTGGACGAGTTCACCGCCGGAGCGGCCCAGGCCGACGACATCACCATGCTGGCGCTGCAGCTGCGTGCGCTGAAGCGGATCCGGGCATTGGCGGCCTGAAGCGCGCCTACTCCTGCAGGCCTACTCCTGCAGGATCGTGTTGCTGCCGGAGCCGGGCACCTCGTCCAGGACCAGGAGGTGGACCTCGTCCGTGCCGGCGTTGACGGCGGAGTGCCACTGGTCGACCGCTTCCACGACCAGGTCGCCTGGCCGGTAGGTGATCGTCTCGCCCGTGACCTCGTTGGTCACGGCGAGCGTGCCGGACTGGACCACGGCATAGCGGGGGTAGGGGTGCTTGTGCACCGGCAGCTTCGCGGCGGGTGCGATCCGATAGTCGGAGAGCACCACCCGGATGTCGCCGTCCGGCAGGCGGATCGGCTGGCCGGACGCGGTGGTGGTGGCGCTGGCGAGCTCGGTGACCGTGACGGGCTTGGCCGGTGGTGCTGCCTGGCCGGCACAGCCGGCGAGCAGGCCGGCCAGCAGGAACGGCGCGAGCCGGCGGAACGGCTGCATCGATGTTTCTCCCTGACAATTGGACTTGTTGGTGGCGGGCCGACTGTCGGTGGTGCGGTTGCCCCTTGCAATGGTGCGTTGTGCCGCCCGGGCTGCCTCGGACCGCACGGGCTGGCTAGAAGGAGCCTCGGCTTTGAAGAAAGAGGATCGATGACCCGCACGCTTCTGTTCGACCTGGACGGCACCCTGGTCGACACCGAGCAGCAGCACTACAGCGCCTTCGAGATCACGTTCGGCGGGCTCGGCATTACCTTCGACGAGCACAACTACGCCAGCCGGATGCTCGGCCAGGCCACCACGGCGATCGCCGCGGACTTCCTGGGCCATCTCGGCCTGGAGGAGCGGATGCGGGTCATGGACCAGAAGGAGGAGTGCTACCGGGCGCTGCTGGCGGAGCTGACGCCGTTGCCGGGGGTGGTGGAGTTCCTGGATTTGGCCGAGCGGACCGGCTGGCGCCGGGCGGTGGTGACGAATGCGCCCCTTGCCAATGCCGAGCAGGTTCTGGCCGGCGCCGGGATCCGCGACCGGTTCGAGGGGATCGTCAGCGCGGTCGATCTCGCGGATGC
>NZ_WUJP01000742.1 GCF_009806515.1 Geminicoccus flavidas
CAAGCCGCACCCCTTGCCCTACCTCACCGGGCTCGAACTGCTGGATGGAAGGCCGGAGAGCTGCATCGCGTTCGAGGACAGTCGTGCCGGCCTCCGCTCGGCCGTGGCCGCGGGACTGCAGGTGGTAGGAATAACGTCGGTGCTTTCGGCGGCAGAGATCCTGGCGCTTGGGGCGGGCATGGTGATCACCGACTATCATGATCCACGCCTGCCGCTGCTGCTGCAGGCCCGGGAGGCAACGACGTCATGGAATGGCGGAATCTCGTTGACGGGATAATATTCCTTTCATAGGAGTGGAGGCAGAACGGGAATGCGTTCCCATCAGGCCAGCGTGCCAACTGCCCGGAGCACTCCGCCATGCCCATCGCCCGTCCCGATCACTTCGCCACCCAGCCGGGCCAGCCGGTCACGATCGCGCCGTTCGCCAATGACGAGGGTGCGAGCCTGACCTTTCTCGGCTTCTCTTCGCCGGCCAACGGCACGGTGGCGCCGGGGCCGGACGCCCATACCCTGATCTATACGCCGCAGGTGGGCGTCTCGGGCGTCGACCAGTTCACCTACACGGTGGGCGACACGACCGGCGAGACCGCCCAGGCGGTCGTGACCATCACGGTCAGCGCCGCCAATCTCCAGCCGGTCGCCAACGACGATGCGGCCGCGACCGCACCGGGCACGCTGGTCAACATCGCCGTGCTGGCCAACGACCAGGACCCCGACGGCGACCCGCTCCAGCTCGGCAGCATCTCGATGCCGGGCCACGGCAGCATCACCGCCCATCCTGACATGTCGGTGACCTACCAGCCCGAGCTCGGCTTCACCGGCGTCGACCGCTTCACCTACACGGTGATCGACGGGCAGGGCGGTTCCGATTCGGCCGAGGTCACCGTCACCGTGGCGGGCGTGAACCTGCCGCCCGTGGCGAACGACGATCAGGTGACGACCGGCCCCGGCCAGCCGGTCCTGATCACGGTGCTGGCCAATGACAGCGATGGCAACGGCGACCCGCTGCAACTGTCCGGGATCGCCATGCCCGCGAACGGCACGGTCTCGATCGACGGGCTGGATCGCCTGCTCTACACGCCGGCCGCCGGCTTCACCGGCACCGACCAGTTCACCTACACAGTCACGGACGGTCAGGGCAGCACGGCGACCGGCCGGGTGACCGTGCAGGTCCAGGCCAGCAACACCGCACCGGTGGCGACCCCCGACTCGGTCACCACCTACGCCAACACCGCGGTGACCATCCCGATCCTCGCCAACGACACCGATGTCGACGGCGACGCCATCCGCCTGATCGCCCTGACCGTACCCACGAACGGCACGGTCGCGGTGGATGGGCAGCAGCGGGTCGTCTACACGCCGGCTGCCGGCTTCACCGGCACGGACGGCTTCACCTACCGGATCGCGGACAGCCGCGATGCGGAGAGCAGCGGCACCGTGACGGTGCAGGTGCAGGTGCAGGTGCAGCCAGCCCCGCTCACCTATCCCAACGGCTATCGTTACCGCCGCCGCCTGGTGGTGCCGCGCACCTCGCTGACCGAGGGCTCGCTCACCGACTTCCCCATGCTGGTGGAGCTGTCCGGCAACTGGCTGAAGCACAAGTCCGCCAGCAACGGTCGACTCGAATCCTCGGCAGGCCTGGACCTCCGCTTCGAGACCGCTCCGGCCTCCGGCCCCGCCGCGAAGCTCGACCACGAGGTCGAGGCCTATAGCGGGACGGCCGGCACCCTGCGCGCCTGGGTGCGGATGCCGAGCCTGCTCACCACGGCCGACACCACCATCTACCTGTATTACGGCAAGGAGGGGGCGACGATCCCGGAGGAGAATGCGCCGGGCGTCTGGAAGGACTACCTGGCCGTCTATCACCTGCCGGTGGCCGCCGACCAGACCGGCCACGGCCGCGACCTCACCTTGAACGCGCTGGGCACCGGCAGCCTGATCGGTGCCGCAGGCGGCTTCAACGGGACCGACAGCGAGGCCAGCCGCGAGTCACCGACCTTCCTGGATGCGCTTTCCGCCTACACGGTCCAGGCCTGGGTCAAGGCGGACCAGGGCGGCACCGACCGCGGCATCGTCTCGGTCGGGCCCATTACCGGCCGCGACGACGCGATGGGCTTCTGCCTGCGCTACGACAAGGCGGGCCATTCCGGCGGCGGCACCAACGTCATCCTGCTCGAGCAGCAGCTGACCAGCGGCCGCACCCGGATC
>NZ_WUJP01000743.1 GCF_009806515.1 Geminicoccus flavidas
GAGACCGCCTTGGACGTCCAGCGCATCGCCCCCCAGTTCCTCGCGGTCACCTGGCAGCAGAACAGCAATCCGCAGATCTGGATCGACGCCAAGGCCGACACGCCCAGCTACGAGACCTCGGTCCGCAGCGGCACCACAAGCTTCAGCAACGGCCCCTTGCGGATTGGCCGGGCCTCCTTCGATGCGTCGTCCGCCTGGGACGGTGCCATCGACGAGGTGCGGCTGCGCGCCTCGGCCCTGCCCGAGAACTGGCTGAAGGCCGAGCATCTCAATCACCGCCGGCCGGGCGCCTTCTACGGCCTGGGCGGCGAGGACGCGTTCGGCACGACCAACCAGGCGCCTGTCGCGGTGCCCAACCGGGTCGCGACCTCGCGCAACACTGCGATCACCATCGATGTGCTGGCCAACGACATCGACCCCGAGAGCGGCACGCGCATCCTCGTCTCGGGCCAGGTGGGCACGCCGGCGAACGGCACCGCGGTGATCTCGGCCGGGAAGATCGTCTACACGCCGGCCACCGGCTTCGTGGGCGAGGACGCCTTCACCTACACGATGCAGGACGCGCAGAATCAGACCTCGGTCGGCACGGTGGTGGTCGAGGTCGCCCAGCCGGCCGCACCCACCAACGACGACAAGCCGTATCGGGGCCGCTTGTTCGGCTGCGCCATCCATGCCGAGGCAGTTGGCAACACCCGCTATGGCTACGGCAAGCCGGCCGCGTTCCGCTTCGCCGCGGAGCGGAGCGGCCAGATCACCTCGTTGCGGTATTTTCTACGCTATGACCAGGCCACCGGCCATGTCGGCTACAGCATCGGCAATGGCGGCACGATCCGGATCGAGCTGCGCACCAACGATCCGGCCACCGGCTTTCCGACCAACACGGTGCTGGCCAAGACCGCCAACCTGACCAATCTCATGAACTCGGACCGCTTCGCGCAGATCCCGTTCCAGGCACCCTTCCCGGTGCTGACCGCCGGCGAGATCTACCACCTCGTCTTCCTGCAGCTCGATTCGAGCGGCAAGAACGAGATCTCGGTCAACATGCTGCACACCAAGATGCCGATCCCGACCGGCAGCACCGGCCGGATGGGCCCGTTCCACGGCGACGCCATGGCCCATCTCTGGGTCAACAATTCCGGCGGCTGGTACGTGCGCACCGACCGCTGCCCGATCTTCGAGCTCTACTACGCGGACGGCATGGCCTGCGGCGTGGGCTGGATCTTCGCCCATGACAGCGGTGACAAGCAGGTCGGCGGCTCGCTGATGGCACGGCAGCGCCTGCCGATGCTGGACGAGAACCGCAGCGTCAACGGCGTGTGGCTGCGGGTGCGCAAGTCCGGAGGCTCCCCAACGGACCTGATCTGCCAACTGATTGATGCCTCGGCCAGCACCATCATGGAGGACGTCCGCATCCCGCCCAGCCAAGTCGTCACCAGCACCCGCTATGACGTCACTGTACCATGGCAGTTCAAGTCATTCTCGCAGCCGCGCCTGCTGACACAGGGCAAGACCTACCTGATGCGGTTCTCCGCCACTTCCGGGAACTACTGGTTCGGCGCGGCACAGCGCGGCACGGCCTATGGCTTCAAGGAGCGGAATATCGTGCCTTCCGCCTATGCGGAGTACAGCGTGAATGGCGGCTCGAGTTGGTCGGGCTGGAACTTCACCTCGGAATCGCTGGGCACTCATACCCGCACCGACATGGATCTGCCGGTCGCGCTACAGATCACCTGATCCGCCCGATCTGCCAGCGAGGCAGCGGCCGCGTCCTCTGGACGCGGCCGTTTTGTCGTCGGCTGAGGCACATGGTGAGGCAGATCGACCATATCGGATCGCCCGGTCTCGCGGTGATCGCCTCGGCGTGGCATGAGAGGCGCCGTTCAAGCCTCAACCGGAGTCGTCAGCCGCAGTGCTCGCTCGTTTGACCCACCGCTTCAAGAAGGGCGGGCTAGCTCGCAACGCGCTGACCGTCACCCTCGGAACGCTCGCGGCGCAGGCGCTGCTGATCGCGGTCACGCCTGCGGCGCAGGCGCTGCTGATCGCGGTCACGCCGCTTCTGACCCGGCTCTACACGCCCGCGGATTTCGGCGTGCTCGCCGTGTTCACCGCAATCGTCTCTATCACCGGTGCCGTCACGAACCTGCGCTATGAGACCGCCATTCCTCTAGATGGGCGCGACGAGGATGCCGCGGCTACCTTCCTGGCAGCCGTGATCACCGGCTTTGCCACGACCTGTCTGGTTGCTCTTGCGGTGGCGCTATGTGGCGAACAGCTCGTGACGGCTGCCAACGTTCCCGGTCTTGGCCCGCTGCTCTGGGCGATCCCTATCGGGACGCTGGGCATGGCCTTCTACAATGCAACCAATCTTTGGGCGGTCCGACGGCAGGCATTCCGCGCGGTGGCGCTGAGCAAGCTGGCCCAGTTCGGCTTCATGGCCGTATGGCAGGTCTTCCATGGCTGGCTTGCAAAGGGACCAGCCGGGCTGGTGGTAGGGCAGGCGC
>NZ_WUJP01000744.1 GCF_009806515.1 Geminicoccus flavidas
TCGGGCAGCCGGCAGGCATCGTCAATTTTCTGCGCAGCTTCGATGCGCGGGACCGGGCGCTTCTCAGAGCCACCAGTCTGGGCGCGATCCGTGCGGCGGCCGTACGTCACTACCGCTTCCCGCTACTGCTGACCCCATCCCTGCTCCTCAACACCTCGGCGAAGATGCTGCCGGCGGTGTTCCTGGCGACCCTGTACGGGCCCGTGGTGGCTGGCCAGTTCGGTCTGGCTCAGCGGGTGGTACTGGCACCCGTGCGCCTGCTCGGCATGAGCATCGGACAGGCATATCTGGGTGCTGCGCCTAAGCTCGCACGTGAGGACCGAGCAGCGCTCCTGCGTCTGTTCCGCTCGACTACCTTCCATCTGGCCTGGATCGGACTGCTCGGCATGGCGACGGTCGCGATCCCGGCACCATTTCTGTTTGCGCTGGTGTTCGGCGAGGCGTGGCGCGAAGCGGGCGTACAGCTACAGATTCTGTCAATCATGTATCTCGCCCAGTTCGTGATCTTTCCCGTCGGCCAGACGCTGGCGATGTTCGGTCGCCAGGACCTGAATCTTTGGTGGGATATCGGCAACATGGCCATCACCGTGCTCGCATTTCTGATCGGATGGGGCTGGCAGCTCTCATCCAATCAGACATTGCTGCTATACAGCGTGGCCATGAGCGCCAACTACGGCGTCAACTGGCTGCTGAGCCATCACGCTATCCTGCATGGCCAAGCTGCCGGAAGCGCTGCATCAGTTGCCGTCACCACCGAATGAGGGATCGTCGAGGCCTGTCTCGTACCGCCCGCTGGAGAGGACTGTCAGATTGCCGGAGCGATTGGCTTGCACTGAGGGCTGTGCGGTTGCCATCTTCGGCCACCCGCAACTTCGCCAGCCTCCCCGCTGCAACAGACCATGGGTCCGATCAGATGCGCTTGACCTGAGCAACCGCCTTTGTTGAGGCGCAACTGGACATCTGGCCCCTACTGCTATCAGGTCGAGGTGAGGGCGTCGGCGCGACAGGGTCGGAACATGCCGCGCAGGCACCTCAGCCCCGCCACCTCTCGCAGCTGATAGGCTCGCCGCCACGGGATGGCCGTGGCGAACCTGATGCGATGGAACAATGCCTACCCCCTGTCAGCAACATAGCGGCTGTCATGAATCAGCATAAGATCGTGCATCTGACATCGGTGCACAACCTGCACGACAACCGCGTGTTCGAGAAGGAGTGCGTTTCCTTAGCGCAGGCTGGTTTCGATGTCGCCTTGGTGGTGCCTGACGACGGACCAGACCGGCAATTGCAGGGCGTGCGAATCCTGACGGTGCCGAAGCCCAAGAGTCGGCTGAAGCGGATGACGGTGACCACTCGTCAGGTGGTGGCAAGGGCGCTCGCAGAGAAAGCAGACCTTTATCAGTTCCACGATCCCGAGCTGATTCCCTTCGCTTTGGCGCTGCGGGCGAGAGGCAAACCCGTTATTTTTGATGTTCATGAGGACTATGTCACCAGCATTCGCAAGGGACATTGGCTGCCCAAGCCGGTGGCGAGCGTGGTAGCATTCGGCTACGACTACTTCGAGCGTATAGCGAAGCTTCCCTACAGGACTGTTATCGCTGAGCGGTATTACTCCGCCCGATTCCCCAATGCGGTTCCGGTCCTCAACTACCCGCGGCTCGACCGATTCGCTGCCATCATGGAGCAGCCGATCCGTCAGCCTCCAACGAAGCCTCGACTGCTATACACGGGCACGCTCGTGGTGGATCGTGGAGGGCTGATATACGCGGATCTCGTCCGTGATCTGCCCGACGCCGAAATTCACCTGGTTGGATGGGCTGAACCTGCAACGGTGGCTGCCATGCAGCAGCGTGGAGGAGCCGCTGCCGCCCGGATGACGTTCGAAGGCATCAACGAACGATTGCCATTTTCGCGGATAGTACAGGCGTATGCAGAGGCCTGGACCTGCGGCCTCGCTATCATGCCGGAGACCGAGCATTATAGAGAGAAGGAGCTGACGAAGTTCTTTGAGTACATGGCGGCGGGCCTGCCGATCGTCGCATCGGACTTTCCTGTCTGGAAAGCGCTGATCGAGGGGCAGGGTGTCGGCATTTGCGTGGATCCTACGAAGCCGAGCGCCATGCGAGACGCCGTGCAGTGGCTGGTGACGCACCCTGATGAGGCGCGTGCGATGGGGGAGCGTGGGCGAGCGGCTGTCCGATCGACTTATAACTGGGATAGGGAAGCGCAGCGGCTGGTGAGCTTGGTACGGCAATTGATCGGAGAGTCGACGTGAATATATTGCGTTCAGGGCCAACGATCCCGCTGCTCCTGTTCGTATTCTCGTGCGCCCTCTATGCTATAAATCTGGACAAGGCTCCAGATTTTGATGAGCTGTATCATATTCTGGCCGCGCGTGGATATCTGAAGACCGGGGTCTTCAGCATAGCCGATGGCCTTTACCAGCGTGGGCGGGTATTCACTTGGCTGGTCGCGAAGCTGTTCTCCGTCTTCGGTGAGCACCGGTGGGTGGCGCGGCTGCCTTCTGTGGCTTCCGTTGCGCTGATGGCATCCCTGCTGTTCGTCTGGCTGCGGACGAGAACGGGCAACCTCGTGGCGCTACTGGCTGCGCTACTGTTCGCCGTCTCCCCGTTCGCCGTCGACATGGCGCAGTTCGCACGATTCTATGGCGTGCACGCCTTTGCATTCTTGATCGCCTGCTTCGCGATCTATGCTGCTGTCGTCGAGCAGGAGGCAGGGGTCAGGAGAATCGGCTTCGTGGCCGTAGGCATGCTGGCCTTGGCGGTCGCGATGTACTTCCAGGTGACGACCCTGATCGGGATCGTGGGCCTGGGCGCCTGGGGCGGGCTGTATGTCGTGGTGCCCTGGTTGCTGCGCCGTGATGTGACCACGACCCGCAAGATTGCTCTCGTCGTCGTCGGTATCGCGCTGATGCTGATCGTCCTGATGGTCGGCTTGGCGACCGGCAAACTGCAGGCTGCGCTCGTCATGTTCCGCAACACCCCAATGTGGGCGGCCGAGAATTCA
>NZ_WUJP01000745.1 GCF_009806515.1 Geminicoccus flavidas
GGCAATGTAGTATTCTATCATACGTGGTTTGTATTATTTTATCCGACGCTCTGGACTTTGCTTCCGGTGCTGACGGTTATTGCGCTGACTGCAGCGCCTCGACCGGTATTCTTCGCCGTGGTGATCTTTGGGGTCGGCATCGTCCTGCATAGCTTGGCGGGCAACAAAAGCCTTCGCTACGTATTCTATCTGATGCCGTTCATCTTCATTATCTGGGGTGTGGCCCTCGCGGCGATACTTCGGCAGATAATTTCGTTCATGCGCCGTCACGCGACCGCTGCGATCGCCTATGCACTGCCAGGTCGAGCAGCAGTGGGTGGTCTTGCCGCCGTCGTGGTGGCTCTCGGAGTGGTATGGCTGCTGGTGGCAAACGCCGCAACCATCCGAACCGTCACGCTGCTGGCCGACATCACTGTTCCTCCAGCCCAGCCGGCACCTCGCTGGGACATCGTCAGGCAAGTACTGCACGATGAACTGGAGAACTCGGACGTCATTTTAACCAGTACCGAGCTGGATGCCATCTACTATTTGGGCGATTACGACGTCCTAATCAGCAAGAGCCGCTACGGAGAGGTGGTCTCCCAGGGAATGGGCAAGCAGGAATTCGATCTGGACAGGCGGACGGGCCGGCCGGTCATTGCCTCGCCGGAGGCGGTCGAGAAGGTCATCCGCTGTTACCCGACGGGCCTGCTGATCACGCCCGCCTTCCGCTGGCGCCGTGGGCCCATGATCGACGATGCGGTCGCCGATCTGGTGGTGCGGGAGATGGAGCCTGTCGAACTGCCGAAGGGTACTCATCTGCTCGCATTTCGTTGGTCTCACCCGGCTCTCGGTGCGGCACAGGACTGCCCAGTCATTGCTCACTCCCGCGCCGCGTCAACGTCCGCTGAAACGAAATAGGGCAACGGTCCATTGTTCCAGTCATGAGGTGAGGAGAATGTCGACCCGCATATGATGACGTTCCCGTGCGGCAGCCTGCAGCTGGTGGTGTCCTTGTAGGCCCCTGCGCTTGCCGTCTAGAAAGTGGCGCAACTTACCAGTTGAGCATCATGGCCAAAGATCATTCAATCACGTATCGCCGCCTCAGGCTGCGCAACATCCCGCACATCAAGCGGCTCAACGACATCAAGGCATTGATCTCCAGCCTGAAGGTGCCGCCAGGAGGCAGCTACGCAGACTTCGGCTGCTCGAACGGCTATGTGACCGATCAGGTGCGTCAGCTTGTCCGCGCCGCGCATACCATAGGTTTCGACCATCTGGACGAGCACTTCGAAGAAGGCCGCCGGCGCCATCCTGAACTTGAGTTCGCGACGATCGATCTGAACAGGTTCGATGCAACAAGACCGCAGTTCGACTTCGTGACATGTTTCGAAACACTTGAGCATACCGGCAATCTTGGCAACGCGTTGCGGAACGTCGTGCATGCCGTTCGGCCGGGCGGCATCGGCGTGATCTCGGTGCCCGTGGAAGTTGGATTCGCGGGGATCGTGAAGTTTTTTGTCAAGGTCGGCCTGTACGGCTACACGCTGAAGGAGTTGCCGCAGCGGCCGTCACTCAGGCGCGACTACGTGATGGCGCTGATGAAGGGAGAGCGGATCGGCAAGTTCAGGTCTGAGAGCAGATCACACTGGGGAACCCATTTCGGGTTCGACACCCGAGATGTGGATGATCTATTGGCGCAAGAGCCAGTCAACGTCAGCGCCAGCAACCGGGGCTTCACCCGCTTCTGGGTCATCAGGCGACCCGCGTGAAATGGCCTGAGAGGCTTCGCGCAGTGCCGAGTGAGCAACGCGTGCGCATGCGGAACGTGCGAGGAGTGTCGCATGTCGACCTGCGATCGGTCGAGGACCCGGGCGATTGTAGCGATTGCTGAATTCGCACTGATAGACCGGGACTCGGAAATGCGTTCACCTTCTTGGTCGATAGGCTACCTATCGATGAGCTTGTCTTGAGGTGTCTGGTTCAAGTCGAAGATTTAGCCAATCTACAGAGGCATTTGAGCGAGGCGGTGCCTCGGATCTAGCGACACCACCGCACCGGACGGGGATGCTGATGATGAACAGATCGAGCGGCGCTGCGCGCGGACCCGATCTGTCACTACTATCGCGGCCAGGGACAGCCGTAGGCTCTGTCAAACGAGCAACCGACTGATCACCTCCTCTACCGCCAGCTGCGGCTTAGAACGGAGCAATGGATCAAGCGATAGTGGTAACGATCGGAAAGGATGACGAGAACGGCAGGGCAGCCGGTGAGCAATCGGCCTTTCAGTTTGCCGCCACCTGCCGATTGGCAGGTGATTTCGGATCGTCCGTGGTGACGGTCGTCACGTCGGAGGCTTCCGAGGCAGGTGCTGCCGGCAGCAGGTCCGCCACCCGTTCGGCGAGGCACTGGTAGCTGGCGTCGGTCATGTGGATCTTGTCGGCGATCAGCATGGTCTTGGGCGAGAACAGCCCCGCCTTGATCCAGTGGCGCATCAGGGCGTAGCGCGGCAGGAACTCCACGCCCGCATCGGCGGCGGCCCGCCGGATCGTCGCCCGTGCCTGGGCGAGCGCCTCGGTCTCCGGCCGCTCGGGGAAGTACTGCGACTCCATCAGCACCAGTTCCGCCCCGCTGGCTCGCACCCGGCGCACGCCCTCCTGGATGCCGGCATAGACCTCCTGGGTACCCTTCTTCTGGAAGGCGTCGTTGGTGCCGACCTGCCAGATCACCAGATCGGGACGGTGCGCCAGCACGTCACGCTCGAACCGCGCCAGGTTGAGCGCCACGGTCTCGCCGCCGATCCCGGCATTGATCACCTCCATCTTCGCCTGGGGAAAGCGCTGGCGCAGGATGCGGGCGAGCTGGGAGGGATAGCTGTGCTCGCGGCTGGTGGCACCGGTCCCGTAGGTGCTGGACGAGCCGACTGCGACGATCTTGAGGGAACGGGTGGCAGCCAGCCGCGCCTGGGTGCGCTCGAGCGGGGCGAATGGCCCCCATATGCCTGAGGGCGCGTCGCAGGCGGCAGCCGGGGCGGGGGATGGCAGCCCGGCAAGGGCGAGCGTCATCAGGCTCAGGGCGAGCAACGATCTCATGGCATGTCGTTCCGATCGGAAAG
>NZ_WUJP01000746.1 GCF_009806515.1 Geminicoccus flavidas
GCCGGACATGGCCTCACACGGCAGGTCGGTATGATCGGTAAGCGGGACACGCCTGAGTTGCGAGCGCTATTTCGACCGTGGCGCGAGCGGTCTGCATGGATCGGGCCGATTGTGGCGATGGTACCGCAGCCCGGATGACGATGACCGCTTCCCTACCCTTCGTTAAGGGCGGGCATCTCAAGCCTTTGTGTGTGGAACTTCCGGCACCATATCCGCTTCTTACAGCGGGCTTGGCGTTTTCCGAGCATCCGAGGATTGGGCGTTTCCGGGCGGCCGAGGGTGCTTTCGCCCGCCTCTTCGGATGGTCTGGTTGCCGAGCGGTGGCGGACCAAGGCGGGTGGCAATGCGGCGTCTCGAACTTCTGGACGGTCTGAGGGGCTACTTCCTCACCTTCATGATGTTGAACCACCTGTACTTCACCGGCGGCCTGACGCTGGTGCACGTCAATCATGCGGAGCTGGGCTTCGTCGAGGATGCCCAGGGCTTCGTGTTCCTGTCCGGGCTGCTGATCGGGATGATCTATGCCAGGCGCATGAGCCGCGAGGGATTCCTGGGTGGCGCTGCCCGGGTCTGGCACCGTGCGGCCGAGCTTTATTTCTACGCGCTGTTATGCCTGTTCGCGCTGCTGCTCGCCGTCCGGCTCGTGCCGGAGCTCCAGCCGATCTGGAAGAACTGGATGGGTGAGCTGGCCCTGCCCGGCTGGGCTTCCACTCTGGCGGCGGTGAGCCTGCTCCATCAGCCGACCTACATGGACATCCTGCCGCAATACATCGTCTATCTCCTGGTGGCGCCGCCCTTGGTCTACCTGGTGCTCCGGGGCCGCTGGGCGGTGGTGGCGGTCATGTCCGCTCTGTCTTGGATGGCGGTGCAGCTCGGCTTCCACCTGCCGATGGCGGCAGCGGTGGACGGGCTGCTCGGCCGGATGGATGAGGGCCTGGCGATGCGCAACCATTTCAACGTGTTCGCCTGGCAGGTCGTGTTCATGAGCGGGCTGGTCCTGGGTGCGCTCACCAGCGCACGCATGATCGATTGGCAGCAGGTGTTTCATCCGGAGCGGCGGGTGATCCTGGCCGCCGCGCTCGCGTTCTTCCTGTTCTTCATGCTGTTCCGGCTGGGCTGGACGTTCGAGCAGATCCCGTCCCTGACCTGGGACCGGTTCGTGGCGATCACTAATCGCGGCGAGTTCAGCCTCGTCTATCTGCTGAACTTCCTGGCGACCGGCTACCTGCTGGCATGGACCCTGATCGCCGGCCCGCGCGCCGCGGAAGCTTGGCTGCGCCGGATCGCCGAGTTGCTCGCCCGGCTGTTCTCACTGCCCTTCCTGCGGCTGATCGGGCGCCACTCGCTGCAGGTCTATGTGTTCCACGTGTTCGTGGTCTACCTGATGCTGGCGGTCGACCGCAGCTTCGGCCCGTTCCCGGAAGTGGTGCGCACGGCCCTGGCACTCCTGGCGATCGCCTCGCTGGCGATCCCCGCCTGGCTGCGCGAGGCCGACCTGCGGGCCCTGCTGCGCCAGCCGATGGGGCTGCAGCGCTCGGCTCCGGCGGACTGACCCGCCCGCCGCGATGCCGGACTGTGCGGGCCCGGCCGGCTCCCGCCGTGGCGTGCATAGGACTCCCATCTTGATTGCCGCCGTCTGGCCGGCCTACCCTGTGGGCATCCCCGCATCGCCCGCAGAGGATCCACAGGCATGGAACATGCAGGCCGCACCGCCCTTGTGACCGGTGCCACCGGTGGCCTGGGCGTCGCCCAGGCGCGCATGCTGGCTGAAGCCGGCGCGCGCGTGCTGATGCTCGACGTGAAGGGCGAGGCGGCGGTGGACGAGCTGCGCTCCGCCCTACCCGAGGGTGCCGGTGAGCTGGTCTGGGTCGCCTGCGACCTCGCCGATCCGCAGGCGACCAAGGAGCGCGCCGCGGCCTTGGACCGGCAGTATGGCGGGATCGACATCGTGGTGAACAACGCTGCGATCAACCCGCTCAAGGCGATCGACGCCTATGATCTCGCCGAATGGCGGCGGGTGCAGGACATCAACGCCACTGCCTGCGTGGCGATCGCCCAGGCGACCGTACCGTCGATGAAGCGCAAGGGCTTCGGGCAGATCGTGAACATCACGACGGTGACGCTCAATGGCGGCTGGGAGGACTTCACCGCCTATGTCGGCTCCAAGGGCACCCTCCTGGGTCTGACCCGTTCCATGGCACGCGAACTCGGCAAGTTCGGCATCCGGGTGAACTGCATCAGCCCGGGTGCCATCCCGACACCTCTGGAACAGGAGGTGTGGGCGGACCAGATCGATAGCTATGTGAAGTTTCTGATCGACCACCAGGCGCTGAAGTACCGCGGCAGCGCGGACGACATCGCGCACGCGCTGATGTTCCTGATCTCCGATCGGGCCCGGTTCGTGACCGGTCACAACCTCTCGGTGGACGGCGGATGGTGGATGCACTGACGAAGGACTCATGGAACCCGACCCTGCGAATCTGATCGACCAGTCCCGTACTTATGGCGCACGCGGGGTCCATGGCCGCGTTGTCGAGCACATTGGCAACCGCATCGTGGGAGGCGAGCTGGCCGAGGGCGAGATGCTGCCCAAGGAGGCCGAGTTGATGGCCGACCTGGAGACTTCGCGCACCACGATCCGTGAGGCAATCAAGGTGCTCGCGGCCAAGGGTCTGGTGGAGACCCGCCAGAAGCGTGGCACGCTGGTCCGGCCGAAGTCGGACTGGAACCTGCTCGATCCGGACGTGCTCGCCTGGCTCGTGGCAGGCGATCCGGATCCGGAGATCACCCGGCTGATGATCGAGCTGCGCCGGCTGATCGAGCCGGGCGCGGCGCGGATGGCTGCCGCGCGCCACGACAAGGCGCAGCTGGCCGCTTTGGCTGCAGCACTGCAGGACATGCGCAGCACCGATGTCGACAGCTACTATGCAGCCGACCGGGCGTTCCACCGTGCCCTCTTCGCCGCCACCGGCAATCCCTTCATCGACCGGCTAGGCTCGATCGTCGACGCCGTGCTGGCCGTGAGCTTCGGCCTGCAGAGCCGCTCGCTGATCCCGGCCGAGCAGGGCTTCGCCTTGCATGCCAGGGTCTATGACCGCATCGCCGCCCGCGATGCGGTAGGGGCCGGACAGGCGATGCTGAGCATCATCAACGACTCCCAGGCGGCCCTCGACCGATCGATCGAGGCAATGGGCAAGCTCGCCGCCTGAAGGCCAAGCCGGCAGCGATGAGCCCGTGCCGGCCGACCTGCCCCTTTGTTGCCCGGGCAGGTCGAGCTGCCTCCAGACGTCCGTCAGTGCCGCCATCAGCTGATCCATCAGCTGGTCATCGTGCAGCGGGCTCGGGGTCAACCGGAGCCGCTCGGTGCCGCGGGGCACGGTGGGATAGTTGATCGCCTGCACATAGATGCCATGGCGCTCTAGCAGGAGGTCGGACAGGAGCCGGCACCGGAGCGGGTCGCCGACCAGCAGCGGCACGATGTGCGACGGCGACGCCATGACCGGCAGGCCGGCTTCCTGCAGCCGCGACTTAAGGGTGGCGGCCCGTTCCTGATGACGAGTCCGCAGCGTTTGGCCATCCGGGCCGCGCAGGATCTCCACGGCTGCCAGACCTGCCGCCACGGTCGCCGGCGGCAAGGAGGTAGTGAAGATGAAGCCCGGCGCGTGGCTGCGGAGCGCGTCGATCATGGCCGCAGGCCCCGCGACATAGCCGCCGGCTGCGCCCAGTGCCTTGCCGAGCGTGCCCTGGATCACGTCGACCTGGTCCGCCAGCCCGTCACGCTCCGCGACACCACCGCCTTGGAAGCCGTACATGCCCACTGCGTGGACTTCATCCAGGTAGGTAAGCGCGCCGTACCGCCTGGCGATGGCGCAGATCTCCCCAACCCTCCCGAAATCGCCGTCCATGGAATAGACGCCCTCGAAGACGACGAGCTTGGCGCGGCCAGTCGGCTGTGCCGCCAGCAGCCGCTCCAGATGGGCAGGATCGTTGTGCCGGAAGATCTGCTTCTCGCAGCCCGATGACCGGATGCCGGCGATCATCGAGGCATGATTGTCGGCATCGGAGAGAATCAGGCAGTCCGGCAGGAGCCGGGCGATGGTGCTGATCGCAGCCTCGTTGGCGACATAGCCGGAGGTCATCAGCAGGGCGGCTGGCTTGCCGTGCAGTTCGGCCAGAGCGCGCTCTAGCCGGACATGGAGATGGGTGGTGCCCGAGATGTTGCGGGTGCCGCCGGCACCGGCGCCATGGGCACGCAGGGCGGCACAACCCGCGTTCAGCACGGCCGGGTGATGGCCCATGCCTAGATAGTCGTTGGAGCACCAGATCACCACCTCGCGCGACCCTGCGGCGGTCCGCATCCGGGCACGGGGATAGGCACCGACCTCCCGGGCCAGGTTGGCGAACACCCGGTAGCGGCCCTCGGCGCGCACGCGCTGGACGGCCGCACGGAACCATGCGTCGTAATCCATGATCGTCCTCGGGAAGCAAGGTGCCTGAACGGTACCTGCCTTGCGAAGGCAGCAGGGCCCCGGCCGGCTTTCGGCCCGACCGGGACCCCCTTGTCAGTCGCCTGGCCGGTCCGGGAAGCTCAGAGGGCTGCCAGGAAGTTGGTCAGGTCGGCCTTCTCCTGCTTGGTCAGGCCCATGCTGAACCGCTTGTTGTAGAAGTTGACCACGTCGGCGATCGTGTTGGCGGAGCCGTCGTGGAAGTACGGCGCGTGGGAGGCGAGGCCGCGCAGGGTCGGCACCGAGAACTTGCCGATGTCCCCGCACTTGCCGGTGACCAGGCCCATGCCTGGGTCGTTGACCAGCACGGTCTTGTTCTCCGGGAAGAAGGGCGGCTTGTCGCCCGTGCAGGTGATCTTGAAGACCGGCAGGTCGCTCCGCAGCGGGCTGCCCAGCCGGCTGGCGAAGTCCCCGGCCGTGCCGATATTGCGCTGGCTCGCCTGGATGATGTCCGAGCCGCCGGCAACGCCATTATGGCAGGTGGCGCAAGTGGAGCCCGGCACTGGATCCGTTGGTGCGCCCGGGAAAGCGTCATTGAAGCCCGCCACCTCTCCCAGGGTGAACTTGCCCCGGTCATTGGGGGCAGTACCGTTGAACAGCGCCTGTCCCCGCGCAATCGACTGCTGGTGCTTGGACTTTGAAGATGCCCAGCCGTCGAACTCGTCGAATGGCAGCTTGGCGACTGGCGGATTCTGGCTGAGGTCGAGGAAGATGACTCCTTCTTCCTCCACGCTGGTCTTCAGGTGCTGCGGGCCGCCCGTTGCACCGCCCTTGTCGAGCGCTCCGGCCTTCTTGTCGCGAATCTGCGCGGCAAAGAAGCCGACTTCATACTCGACGATATTCTTGATTTCGTCGGAGTCGACGGTGAGGGTTCCCTGGCCTCCCTCGGAGGTGGGTCGGTTGTCACGCTGCGCATGGCCGAGCGTGGCGCTCAGCGCCTGGGAGAACAGGGTCGGCTCGCGCCCGTCCCACATGATGTTGCCGCTCAGGCCGCCGGGCGGCCCGAAAGACAGGAACTCGGTCTTGAAGTCGAGCGCCATGCCTATCAACGGACGACGGTACATCGAGTAGATCGGGATCGTCCCGCCGGATCCGTTGGCGCCGTCATTGCCGTCTGAGGTGCTGGCATGCGGATTGCCGGGTGTGTTGCAGCCATACGGGTCCTTGACCACCTCGATCTTGAAGTCACGGGTTGCGGCGGGTGGCATGAAGATCCGGAACAGCCCGTCGTTCAGGAGCAGCGAGCGGGCCTTGCGCGAATCGCTGCCGCGTCCGCGACGGCCGCCATAGAACCGCGATGCCCTGGTTTCGGAAGCCGGAACCAGGGTCGGGCAGTTGGCACCATCCACCGGCGCGAAGATGGGGTCCCTCACGCCGAACCGGTTGAACCGCGCACGAATGTGCGAGACGCTGACGCTCATCGCCTGTGACGGCTGGTGACACGTGCCGCAGCTCCGGCCGTTGCTGCCCAGCGACTTGAAGAACGGATGCTCACCAGCACCCACCGTTCTCGCGGCACCGGTGCGGCTGATGAAGCCGAGCGTGCCCGCCGAGTTGGAGTCGGTGCCCTTGGCTGGCACCGTGGTCGGCAGCGTCTCGTTGCCGATGATCGCCGGCAACGGGGCACCCAGTGCCGCACGATAGGTCGGAGGAAAATACTTTGGTGCGCGATTTGGAATGGCCGAGTTCGGGACCTCCTGTGCTTGGCTGGCCAGGGACAGGCAGCACAGGCTGACGGCTGCCAGCAGCAGACGGCCCAGATTATGTCGAACACCAGGACGTATGATCGATTTCCGCACGACACCAGTCCTCCCCATGGATAGGGATAAAGTACTATTCTGAAAAATGCTGACAGATGGTCAGGTTGATCCACAGACTGACTAGAAAAAATCAGTCGAACGAGGTCGCGAGTTCTCTTTATCGTCAGTCGCTACGCGAGCTGTCGCATTACAGTGTAGAACTACTCCAATGATTAGCACACCTTGCAACCATAGCAACATCAATCTTTCTTACAGGTAGATAGGGTGAGTGTTGGCATGAGGGTCATATCCTACGCAATGACTATCATAATCATGGAATGGGCCGAGAAAATCTATACTACACGTAGTAAATCAGAGCTGACGTCTTGCGTGTGCTGCACGGATCAGCGTCAGCGGTTGTGCAACCGGCTGGAGCACGCCACAATCGCGTGTCAGTATATGCATCTACTATCTGTGTGAGCGGTGGCTGCGATCACCGCCGTCACGGACGCTCCGGCGGCTTGCCCAGCAGTCGGAATAATCCAGATCAGTGCATGCAACTCAGGGAGGGTGAGCATGGCCAAACGTCTGTCAGCATGGCTCCTTGTCGGTCTGGTAATGACACTGGCTTCACCCGCCGCGGCCGAGCCGGTCGACCTGGAACTGGTGCTGGCGGCGGACGGCTCGGGCTCGATCGACGATGGCGAGATGCGTTTGCAGCGCGAGGGCTATGCGGCCGCCCTGACCGATCCGGAGCTGGTGTCCGCCATGACTGCCGGGGCGCACGGCCGGGTGGCGCTCA
>NZ_WUJP01000729.1 GCF_009806515.1 Geminicoccus flavidas
GTCCTGCTGCTCGGGCTGACCTTCAAGAGCGATACGGACGACCTGCGGGAGAGCCCGCTGCTCGACTTGGCCGAGCAGTTGATCGGCAAGGGCTACCGCCTCTCGATCTACGATCCCGACCTGAAGACCGACGAACTGGTCGGCGCCAACCAGCGCTATGTCCAGGAGCACCTACCGCATCTGTCGAGCATCCTGGTCCAGGACGTGGCGGGCGCGGCCGCGGAGGCGGACCTCGTGGTGGTGGGCAAGGCGATGCCGGGCGTGGTCGATCGGCTGGGCGGCTCGGCCAAGCTGTTCCCGATCCACCGACTCTGAGCGGGGCGACACGTCATGGCACATGGAGCTGGCAAATCGGGCTTGCCGATGACCATGCAGGTCGAGCCCGCCAGGGAAACCTTCCGGATCACCATCGTCTATGGCCGGCTGCCGCTGCCGATGAAGCGCGCCGACCAGATGACGGTGGCCCATCTGATCGCCTTCCTGAAGGCCAGGGGCCACGAGGTCGACCTGCTCACCCTGGATGACGGCGAGCGGCTGACACCGGAGCACGAGGCCTGGCTGCGCGCCCATTGCCGCACGCTGACCGTGATGCCGCAGGGCCGCCGGCGCAGCCTGCTCGGCATGATGCGCGGCCTGGCCAGGCGCCTGCCGCTCCAGGTCGGCTGGTTCTCCAATGACGACCAGCGGGCCGCGGTGCGCCGGATCCTGGCCGAAGGCAGCACCGACATCGTCTACTGCTACACGATCCGCGGGGCGGAGAGCATTCGGGGCCTGCCGCGCGGCAATGCCGTGACCTTCCTCGCCATGCAGGTGTCGCAGTCGCTCAACACGCGGCGGATGATGGAGACCTTCACCACGCTGCGCGACAAGCTGATCTTCTCCACCGAGGCGCGGCTGGTGCGCCGCTACGAGGCCCATGTCTGGCAGGACTTCGACCGGGTGGTGCTGATTGGCGAGCGCGACGTCGAGGAGGTCCGTCAGGTCTGCCGTGAGTACGGCCAGCCAGAGGTCGACAACTGGGTGTACGGAGCGCACGGGGTGGATATCGGCCGCTATGTCCCGCGCGGGCGCGAGGTGGTCGAGCCGAACATGCTGGTGTTCTCCGGTGCCATGGGCACCAATACCAACGCGAATGCCGCCATCTGGTTCGCCGAGCACGTCTTCCCGAAGATCCGGGCGGAAGTGCCGGATGCCCGCCTGATGATCGTGGGCCGCAACCCAAGGCCCGCGGTGACGGCCCTGGGCAGCCGTCCGGGTGTGACCGTGACCGGCGAGGTGCCGGATCCGGCCGACTACATCGCGAGGGCCGCGGTCTGCGTGAACCCGGTGATGGCCGGGGCGGGCATGCAGAACAAGCTCCTGGAGTTCCTTGCCATGGCGAAGCCCACCGTGGCGACAACGGTGGCCAACGAGGGAATCCGCGCCACGCCCGGCGAGCATCTGATCATCGCCGATGCGCCGGACGAGTTCGCGCGGCAGACCGTGGCGCTGCTGCGGGATGAGGCACGTGCCGCCCGGCTGGGGCTGGCGGGGCGCCGCTACGTCCAGGACAACTGGACCTGGGAGGCGCACTGGCTGCGGCTGGAGGCCAACATGCTGGCGGCCCTGAAGGAAAAGCGCGGTGCGCCGGCGGCCGATCGGCTGGTGCCGGCCTGAGGTCCTGCGGCTCGCGCCGACGTGACGCTCCAGCCGCCTCATGTCCGGAACCCGCCGGTGTACATTGGGGTTGCTACACCATCATCGGCAAAGGGGATCCGAAATGGCATCTGGTACCGCGGACAAGGCCAAGGGCATGGTCAAGGAAGCCGCCGGCAAGGTCACAGGCGACCGCCGCACCGAGTCGGAGGGCCAGACCGATCAGGCCAAGGGTGACCTCAAGAACGCGGCGCAGGACGTGAAGGACACCGCCAAGGGTGTCGGCGACAGCCTGAAGAAGTGATCGAAGTGCTGGGGCGGCAGCCGGAGGGCTGCGGCCCCCGCCCGATCCCGGGACAAGGCAGGAGGGCGTGCCACGGGCGCGCCCTCCTGCTGCTTTCAGCGCCCAGCAGTGCTGGAGAAATGGCGCCGGCAGAGCGCCTCAGCGCGGCTCCTGGACATGTGCCTCGAGGAACCACAGGGCCTTGTCCAAGTCGCGCGACGACTGGGTGAAGATGTCCGCGGTGGTGGCATCGCCGGCCTCCTCCGACTCGTCGATCGCCTTGCGCACCATGTTGGCGAGGTCGCCATAGCGCTCGATCAGCGCTTGGAGATGGTCCTGCACTGCATAGATGTCGGTCGGATAGGCCTCGAGGGCGGACGCCTCCCCCACCGTCTGCGTGGTGCCCAGGGCGGTACCGCCGAGCTGCACTACGCGCTCGGCCATCGTGTCGGAATGGCCGTCGAGCTGGGCCCTGAACCCGTCCAGCATCTCGTGCACCGCGATGAACTGCGGCCCCTTCAGGTTCCAGTGCGCCTGCTTGGTGGCGAGCGCCAGGTCGATCGTGGCCGCCAGGTTCCGGTTGAGGATGCCGATCACGGTCGTCTTGGTGTTGGACGGGGTGTCGTTCCTGGTCGGGTGGTTCTTCATGAGCATGCTCCTTGGTGCCGCTGCTCCGGCGGCACTGTCGTTGGCCGCCTTCCTAACCGGGGTATGCGCATGGCGTTCCGTAGAACTGGCCTGCCATCATGGCAGGTCCGGTTTGCGTCCGAGGCAGAACAGGCCTGGGATGTGGCCCTGTTGACGCACCCGAGGGTGCGTAAACGGACGGGTCGCTTTTCATGGAAACGGTGAGGGACTACACAGCCTGCCGAAGAGCCTGCGCAGCGCGCATGGCTGATGCCGCCGCTTCCGGAGCAACATGTCCGTCGACCTGTCGATCATCGTGCCGGTGTACAACGAGGAGGACAATGTCCTGCCGATGTACGAGGCGATCCGCAACGCGGTGGCGCCGATCGACCGGACGGTGGAACTCCTGTTCGTGGATGACGGCTCGCGCGATCGCACGGTCGAGCGGCTGAGCCAGCTCCCCCGCGACGGCAAGCCCAAGGTGCGCATCGTCAAGTTCCGCCGCAATTACGGCCAGACCCAAGCGATGATGGCCGGGATCGACGTGGCGGAAGGCAAGGTGCTGGTCACCATGGACGGCGACCTGCAAAACGATCCGCGCGACATTCCGCGTTTTCTGGAGCAGATCGAGGCGGGCCACGACCTGGTAGTCGGCTGGCGCAAGGACCGCAAGGACCACTGGTCGCGGGTGCTCCCGTCCAAAGTCGCCAACCGGCTGATCGGCTGGGTCACCGGCGTGCCGATCAAGGACAATGGCTGCTCGCTCAAGGCCTACCGCGCCGACCTGATCAAGCGGATCCCGCTCTATTCCGAGATGCACCGCTTCATCCCGGCCATGAGCTCGCTGGCCCGGCCGAAGATCGCCGAGATCGTGGTGCGCCACCATCCGCGCATGCACGGCTCGTCCAAGTACGGCTTTTCCCGGATCTACAAGGTCTTCGTCGACCTGATCTCGATCCGCACCGTGCTGACCTTTGCCCGTGCCCCGCTGCTGTGGCTCAGCGGCCTGACCATGCTGACCCTGCTGCTGACCCTCATGGCGGCGGTCGCCGCCGTGGTGTTCGCCGACACTTCCTATGCCGGCTCCTCGGTGGTGTTCGCCGGCGTCACCCTCCTGTTCGGCGCCCTTACCCTGTTCCTGATCTTCCTGGCGCTGCTCGGCCAGCTGATCTGGGGTGCCAGGTCGAAGAGCCTGGCGCCCTTCATCGATCTCGCCGTCCGCCCCGCCGGTAGGGAAGTCCCGTGACCATGTCTGCTTCGGACCTCATGACCCGCCCCACTGCTTCCCTGCATTCCGACGATCCCGCGCTCACGGCACCGCAGCCGGGTGGCGCCAGCGATGTCGGGGCGGACTACCAGCTTTCCGTGGTGGTTCCGGTCAGCCGGGAAAGCGACACGATCCGCCACGACCACGAGCGCCATGCGGCGGCCCTCGCCGAGTTCGGCCCGGTGGAGTTCATCTACGTGCTGGACGGGCAGTTCCCGCGGGCCACGGCCGCGCTGGAGGCCCTGTCACGCGAGGCCGGCCACAGCGTGCGGGCGCTGGTGTTCAACCAGACGTTCGGCGAGGCGGCGGCGCTGTCGGTGGGCTTCAAGCACGCCCGGGCCCCACGGATCCTGACGCTGGTGCCGGAGCCCCAGGTCGACCCGGCCGACCTTCCCGACCTCGTCCACCGGCTGGATTCCGCAGACATGGTGGTGGCAAGGCGCACCAGCGGTGTCGGCGGCTCGGTGTTCGGTGCCGGCAAGATGGAGTGGGTGCTCAAGCGCATCCTGCAGTCGCCGTTCGCCGACCTGCGCTGCCGGGTGCGGGCACTCAAGCGCGAGGTCGCCGAGGAGATCATCCTCTACGGCCACCAGCACCGCTTCTTCCCGCTGCTGGCGCTGCGCCACGGCTTCAAGGTGGTCGAGCAGACCGTTCGGCCGGGCGGCGGCCTGCCACCCAAGGACACGTCCGCGCCGCTCGACTATTCCATGATCCTGGACGTGGTGACGGTCTTCTTCCTGCTGAAGTTTTTGAAGAAGCCGTTCCGGTTCTTCGGCGGGTTCGGCTTGGCCGTGCTGGCCCTGGGCCTGGTAGCGACGGGCTGGCTGGTGTTCACCCGGCTGGCCTTCGGCACGCCACTGGTGGACCGCCCTGCCCTGATTCTATCCTCGCTGATGGTGGTGCTGGGCGTGCAGATCATCGCCGTCGGCCTGATCGGCGAGATCGTGACCTTCGCCTATACCAAGGACATGCGCGACTACCGGATCGAGCGGATCATCGAGTGATCCGCCCGTCCTTCGGTCATGGCTGCGCCGGCGGGCTGGAGAAGACGCCGGCATAAACCAGGAGCATCGCGAGGACGGCAAGTGCTACGCCGAAGATGAGCACGTAGCGCATCCGACCGAACTTGCGCCCCTGCCTCGCCTGGACCGGCGTCTTGACTGCGTTTGAATCGTGCCGCCCCGGCTCGGTCACCCGGTGATCGGTCTGGGCCATGGCTGCTCTTTCCTGTTCCGAAGCTGTACTTCGGAGGAACGGCCGGCCCGAGGTGGGGTTCCAGACGCTGCCGGCCGATCCGCTCGGTCAACCGCGCACCCGGACGAATTCCACTTCCGGCACGGCGCGGCCGCCATAGACGGCGGGCTTGGCGAGGCGCACCCGGCAGCCTTCGACCTGCGGGTCCTCGAACACGAACCGCACGAGATCCTCCGCCCAGCTTTCCAGCAGAGCCTGATGCGGCCGGGCCGGCCAGACCTCGGTCAGGTGGCGGTAGAGCCGGTGGTAGTCTAGGCAGTCCTCGTAGCGGCCGCTGGTGAACGTACCCGCCCGCCGCCAAGCCTCGACCTCGATCTCGACGGGCTGGGTCCGGCGGAACTCCTCGGGGAACACGCCGATCGGCAGCTCCAGCACCAACCCTTTCAGCCGGATGGTCTGTCGGTCCTGCAACAGTACTCTCTCCTCGCCGGCCTGCCCGCAGGCTTTTGGACCTGGGAATCGGCCGGATCCAGTAGCAATCTGGCGAAAGCCATCCGGGGGAGGCGGGATCGGTGCAGGAACTGGGCTCGACCATGCGCGTGCTGCGGCCAGAACCGGGCCTGCTCGCCTTCTATGACGGCCGGATCGACGGGCTGCGGCTGCATTCGGCCGCTCCCAACTGGCTGGATGACGGCGCGTTCGGCCTTGGCACCTGCACCTATGCGCTGGTCGAGGGCGACGATGCTCTGGTGTACGACACCCATATCTCGCTCCAGCACGCGCGCATCATCCGCCGCACCCTGGCCGAGGCGGGTGCCCGGCGGATCCGGGTGGTGCTCAGCCACTGGCATGTCGACCACGTCGCCGGCAACGAGGTGTTCTCGGACTGCGAGATCATCGCACATCGGCTCACCGCCGAGGCGCTCCTGGCTCATCGGTCGGAGCTGGAGAACGGCGATCCGCCGGTCCGGCCGCTGGTCATGCCAGGCACCACCTATGCCGAGCGGCTGGAACTGCGCCTGGGCG
>NZ_WUJP01000747.1 GCF_009806515.1 Geminicoccus flavidas
TGTACTTCGAATGGGGCGGTGCCGATTCGCAGGTCGTGATCGCCGACTGGGCGGTGATCGACGGGCCGGACAGTGCCGCGCGCTTTGCCGACGCGCTGCGCACCACGCCGCGCGGCGCGTTCGGCTGGAACTCGATCTCCAACGCGATCGACTTCGGCCGTCGGGCCATGGCCCAGAACAGCTATGATGGCATCCGCAAGGTGATCGACGTCTCGGCCGACAGCGGCAACTATGGTGGCCTGCCGCTGCCGCTGGCCCGGGAGGCGGCCCTGGCGGAGGACATCACCATCAACGGGCTGGCGGTCCTGTGCCGGACCTGCGACGGCCGCCCGGCACGCGCCGACCTGGAGGGCTATTTCGCCAGCCAAGTGATCGGCGGGTTCGGCGCCTTTGTCGTGACCGTGGACCAGGCCACCAGCTTTGCCGAGGCGGTGCGGCGCAAGCTACTGCTGGAGATCGCCGGCCTGCCTCAGTCGGTCACGGCGGCGCGCTGAGCGGGCGGTCCGGCCGTCAGCAGCGCCTCGACCTCGTCCAGACTCATGCCGGGCGGGACGATCAGCCACTCGCCCGGCGCGCTGGAGCGGATCATCACCACACCCCGCCTGGGACAGATACCGAGGCAGCTGACCTGGACCACGCCCAGGCGCGCCTTGCGTCCCTTGGCGTGGCCGTCGTCCGCTGCCAGGTGCCGGCGCAGCGCCTTGGCCAGATGCTGGTCGCCGTCCGGGCCGAACCCGCCCTTCAGGCGCTTGGAGCACTTGCGGCAGATCAGCGCCAAAGCCTGCCACCGGGAGGCGACCCTGCGCAGCTCGCGCCCGCTCATCGGTACGGCCTCACGCGGAGGCGGCGCCGCGGTGGGGGGCGAACAGCTCGAGCGGTCTGGGTGCGGCGTCGAGCGGTTCGCCCTGCGCCAGCCGGGACAGGAAGGCGATCACGCGCGGCACCAGTTCCGGCTCGTAGGGCTTGCGGAGCAGGCCCATGGCGACGTCCACATGGGCTCGGGCGCGCTCGGCGCAGGCACTGGTGAACAGGAGCGGGATCTCGTAGCGGCGATGCAGAAGGCGCGCGATCTGCGTGCCGTCGCCGCCGTCCGCCAGCTCGATGTCGACCAGCGCCAGGTCGGGCATTCTGGATTCGGCGAGCCGCAGCGCCTCCTCGGCCACGCCGGTCGGGCCCAGCACGTCATGGCCTTCCTTGCGCAGCGCCATCTCGACGGCCAAGGCGGTCAGCCCGTCATCTTCGGCAATGAGGATAACCACCAGACGATCTTTGCTCCGAGCTCGCGTTGTCGTGCCATTCCCGGCGGCCGGGATGATAGCGAACCTTCGCGGGATGAGCAGGTTCCCCAAAAAGCTTGCCAAGCACGGCCTCGGGTTCTACAGTAGGTTGATTACGTCAACCCCCACCGTCGGGAGGGTCTGCATGATAGTGATGCGATTGCTCGTCCCCGACGGTTGGCGCGGCTAGGTCCGATCCAGCCGCCATTTTCGGCGCGCATCCGCCTCCAACGAGATGATCCGGTGGATCCTGCTCCTGACCGGGGCGGAGCGATCCGGATACGACCATCCCCCCGAGACGTGAGGGGTCATGTCTGCGTGGCCTGCTCGC
>NZ_WUJP01000748.1 GCF_009806515.1 Geminicoccus flavidas
TCCTTCGGAATTCTCCTATGACTGCTATGCTCGGTCGCGCGAATCCGGTTCGCGCGGTTCTACTGTTCGTATATGGGCACTGGCGGCGGCAGGGCTGGCGGGCCTGGCTGGTGGCCCTGGCCATGATCGCCGCGACGCTGACCGAGATCCTGGTGCCGCTGTTCGCGGGGCAACTGGTGGACGCCGTGTCGGCCAGCGCAAGCCTCCCGGCGTCAGACATCCTGCAGCAGGCGCTCCTGCCCTTCATGGCGATCGTGCTGCTGGGCCTGGCCGGGCTGGCGCTGCGCACCGGGGCCATCTTCCTGGTGGTGAAGCTCACCCTCGGCGTGATGAGCGGCATCGGCCAGGATGCGTTCTTCCGGATCCAGCGGCTGTCGAGCGACTGGCATGCCAACCACTTCGCCGGTTCGACCGTCCGTAAGGTCAGCCGTGGCATGAACGCCATCGACTCCCTGCACGACACCCTGCTGATCGCCCTGTTGCCCTCGGTAATGGTCCTGTTGGGCTCGGCGGTGCTGCTGGGCTGGCGGTGGCCGGCGATGGGCTTGGTGGTGGCCGGCAGTGCGGTCGGCTACCTGGCGCTCACCGCCGTCCTGTCGCTGTGCTGGGTAGCGCCGGCAGCACGGCTGGCGAACAGCTGGGATTCGCGCATGGGCGGTGCGCTCGCCGACGCGATCGGCAGCAACGCCGTGGTCAAGGCATTCGGTGCCGAGGCGCGCGAGGATGCGCGGCTGGCGGCGCTGGTCGGGCGGTGGCGGCAGCGCACCCGGCGCTTCTGGCTGCGCGGCACGGTGAGCGAGGCGGCGCAGGGCCTAGCGCTGCAGGTGATGCGCGCGCTCGTGATCGGCATGGTGCTCTGGTTCTGGTGGCACGGCCGCGCGACACCGGGCGATGTCGCTTATGTGCTGACCATGTTCTTCGTCGTGCAGGGCTATCTGCGTGACGTCGGCTACCACGTTCATGCGCTGCAGCGGGCGGTGAACGAGATGGAGGAGGTGGTGGCGATCCACGACCAGCCCATGGAGATCGAGGATCGTCCGGACGCCCGGCCCTTGCGGATCACGCGGGGCGAGATCCGTTTCGAGAATGTCGATTTCCACTACGGTCGGCACCTGGCGCCGCTGTACCGGGGCCTGTCGGTGACCATCCGTGCCGGCGAGCGGGTCGGGCTGGTCGGGCGCTCGGGCTCGGGCAAGACCACCTTCGTCAAGCTCATCCAGCGGCTCTACGAGCCGGCGGATGGCCGGATCCTGATCGACGGCCAGGAGATCGACCGGCTGACCCAGGCATCGCTGCGCGCGCAGATCGCGGTGGTCCAGCAGGAGCCTATCCTGTTCCACCGCTCGCTGTTCGAGAACATCGCGTATGCCCGCTGGGAGACCGGCGCCGGCATCGGGCTCGACGAGGTGCGGGCGGCGGCAGCGCTGGCCAATGCCGACGAGTTCATCATGCGGCTACCCAAG
>NZ_WUJP01000749.1 GCF_009806515.1 Geminicoccus flavidas
GGCTATGCCACCACGGTGGGCGAGCGTGGCGTCAAGCTCTCCGGCGGCGAGCGCCAGCGCGTGGCGCTCGCCCGCGCCTTCTTCGCCGACGCGCCGATCCTGATCCTGGACGAGGCGACCTCAAGCCTCGATTCCGAATCGGAGGCGCTGGTTCAGGATGCGATGGAACGGCTGATGGAGGGTCGGACCGCGATCATCATCGCCCACCGCCTGTCCACCGTGCGCGCGGTGGACCGGATCCTGGTGTTCGAGGGTGGCCGGATCGTCGAGGACGGCAGCCACGACGAACTGATGCAGCGCAAGGACGGGGTCTACCGCCGCCTGTTCGAGCGGCAGGCGGAAGGACTGATCGAGGAAGGCGCCGCTTGAACGCCGAACAACCTGTCTCAGATCAGATATATTGACGGAGAAGACGACATGACTGCCGACAAGAATGCCACCCCCGCCATCACGGTCACCACGCTGGATCATCTCCGCCTGACCGGTGTGGTCGAGGCGTTCGAGCGCCGGGGTGATGGCGAGCTGGTGGAAGCACTGGCAGAGGAACTGGACCGCGCCGAGATCGTGGCGCCGGAGGCGGCACCTGCGGATCTCGTGACCATGCATTCCCGCTGCCGCTTCGCGTCGAGCAGCGGCGAGGAGCGGGAGGTGACCCTGGTCTATCCCGGCGAGGAGGACGTGGCCCAGGGCCGGATCTCGATCGTGACCCCAGTTGGCAGCGCCCTGCTGGGCCTACGCGTGGGCCAGACGATCAGCTTTGCTGGCGCGGATGGGCACAGCCGTGCACTGACGCTCAAGGCGGTGACCTGGCAGCCCGAGGCGGAGGGCGTGGACGTCGGCAGGCCCGGGCGAAGCTGAGCCGATCCGCATTGTCGGTGCCGCGGATCGGATTGTCCTGAAAGACTGGGAACGCCTAAGCTCGACTGCCCGTGAGACGGCGGGCGGCCGAGCCTGGGCCAGAACGAATATCAGGGACGTCCAATCCATGAAGCGGGTCGCTACTCTTCTTGCCGCGGACAAGACCTTCGCCCTCGTGCCCAAGAACATGAACAACTCGTTCTTCGATCAGGCGTGCGACGGCCGTCAGAAGGCCGCCTAGGAGATCTGCGGGATCGAGTTCTATTATATGGGCCGGGCGAACATGGTGGCGGCGACGAGCAGTTCCAGGTCGTCCAGGACCTGATCGCGCGCGGGGTCGACGGCATCGCCGTGCCGGTCGCCAATGCCCCGGCGATCGCCAAGGCCGCGCAGGCAGCCAAGGGCGGGAGCATCCCGTTCGTCACCTGGGGCAGCGACCTGCTCGACCAGGCCACGCACTTCGCTCGACCCATATCGGCACGGCCAACACCGAGATCGGCAAGGAGCTGGCCAAGCGGCTGATGCCGCTCAAGCTCGAGGGCGGCACCTATTGCATCCAGAGCGGTGGGCCGGCGGCAGTCAACATGAACGAGCGGATGCAGGGGATGACCGAGACCCTGCCGGCCGACAAATGGACGCAGGTCGCAGGCTGCCCGCTCTACAACAACGACGACTTACCGCTCTCGATCGTCCAGATGACGGACATCCGGCCAAGTATCCCGACCTGGACGCAATGGTGAACGCCGGCGGGGCGCCGCAGATGCTGCCCGAGGCCTACCGCCAGCTCACCAGCCAGTACCAGGACCGGATCAAATCTGGCTACCTCAGCCTGCTGTTCGTCGAGACCCTGGACATGCAGATGCAGTTCCTGAAGGAGGGACTGAGCCACGGCCAGGTCGGCCAGCGTCCTCACGAGATGGGCTACCGGGCGATGTACGTGCTGGACGACCTGGTTAACGGCAAGCCGGTCCAGGACCTGATCACGGTGGGCCTCGATGTCTGCACGCCTAGACCATCGACAGCTACAAGACCAGCTAGGCAGGCAGGCCCTGCCCGGTTGACCGGGATGCTCCCTGCGCTATCCGCTCCACGCGGGCAGCTCGAGGGAAAGCGGGTGGAATACGACTATGTGATCGCGGGCGGCGGGTCGTCCGCCTGTGTGGCAGCGACCCAGCTGGTCCAGGAGCACGGCGCCAGGGTGCTGCTAATCGAGCGCGGCGCGGCCAGCTATGCCCGGCTGATGCGGATGCCGGCCGGCTACATGAAGTATCTGTGGCGCGAGGACTTCCTCGAGATGCACCACACCGCACCCCAGCCGCAACTGGGCGGGCGGGGGCCGATCGTCCCCCAGGCCAGAGTGCTGGGGGGCGGCAGCTCGGTCAATGCCATGGTCTACATGCGCGGCCAGCGCGAGGACTATGACGGCTGGGAGGAGTATCTGGGGCAGGGCTCGGGCTGGTCCTATGCGGACCTGCTCCCCCACTTCAAGGCGCTGGAGAAGAACGCCAACTTCAACGACGCGTACCACGGCATCCATGGCCGGCTGCTGGTCTCCGATCCGGGCCAGCTCTGCGACACCACGCGGCGCTACATCCTGGCGGCCCAGGGAGCGGGCATTCCGTACAACCGTGACTTCAACGGCGCCGTCCAGGCGGGCGTGGGCGTCATGCAGCACACGATGGGCATCGGGCCGAACGGCAGGATGCAACGCTGCGACGCGGTCACGGCCTTTCTATCCCAGGTGATGGACGACGAGCGGCTGACGGTGACCACCGGCGCCACGGTCACCCGGATCCTGTTCGATGGCCAGCGAGCGATCGGGGTCGAATACGTCCGCAATGGCTCCAGGTTCCGGGCACATGCCGCGCGCGAGGTGCTGGTGGCGACCGGTACCTACAACACTGCCAAGCTCCTGATGCTGTCCGGGCTGGGCCCGGCGGACCATCTCCGGGAACATGGCATCACGGTCCAGGCCGACCTGCCGGGGGTGGGCCAGAACCTGCAGGACCATCACGAGGTGCCGGTGATAGCGCTCTGCCGGCAGCCCGGCGGCTACCATGGCGAGGACCATGGGTGGCGGATGGTCCGCAACGGCCTGCAGTATCTCCTGTTCGGCACCGGGCCAGTGACCACCACCGGGATCGAATCCTGCCTGTTCTACGATCCAGACGGCGGCGAGCGGCCGACGATCCAGCTCTATTGCGGCCCGATCGTCCATGTCGACCGGGACATTTCCGACGTGGAGGATGGCGATGGCATCACCATCGCTTCCTGCCTGCTCCGGCCCAAGGCGCGCGGCACGGTCCGGCTGCGCTCGGCCGATCCGAGTGAGCAGCCCAGGGTGAATGCGAACTTCTTCGGCCATCCCGACGACCTACGCCTGACGCTCGCCTCGATGCGCTTTGCCCGCACCCTGCTGGCAACCGAGCCGCTCGCGTCCAACATCGCCCGCGAGATCCTGCCGGGTGCCGACAAGCTGAGCGACGAGGAGCTGGCGGCGTTCGCGGGCAAGACGGTCAAGACCAACTTCCACCCGGTAGGCACGGCCCGCATGGGCCCGGACCGCGACCCGATGGCGGTGCTGGACGCGCGGCTGCGGGTGCGTGGCGTGGAGGCGCTGCGCGTCATCGACTGCGCCTCGATCCCGTTCATCCCATCCGCCAACACCAACGCGATCGCCCTGACCTTGGGGCACAAGGCAGCCGCCCTGATCATGGCGGACGAGGCGGGCCAGGAAGGGGGGCGGCAGGAGGCGGTCGCCGCCTGAGCTCATTCAAGCTGCCATCCGACATCGGATGGCAGCACCGTGGGCGTGCGCAGGAAGAGACCCTGAGCCCGGGCAACAGCTCGGCTCAGGCGCCTTCCACCGCGATCGCCTCGAACACTGCCGCGCCCAGCCGGAAGCTCCTTGCTTCCTGGTATTGGGCAGAGGCGAAGAATGCCCTGAGCCGGTCCATCGAGGGGAACTCGATGACCACGATCCGCCGCGCTTCCGCAGGCCCTTCCAGTGCCTCGACAGCACCGCCGCGCACCAGGAAGCGGCCGTCGAACGCGGCGACCGCATCCGGGGTGCGCGCGGTGTAGCTCCGGTAGGCTTCCGGGTCGGTGACCTCGACCCGCGCAATCAGGTAGGCCTTGCTCATTTGACCGCTCCAAAGGTCAGTCCGCGGACCAAGTGACGCTGCATAGCCCAGCCCAGCAGCACGATCGGGCCGATCGCCAGCATCGAGGCGCCGGACATCTTGGCCCAGAACATGCCTTCCGCCGCCTTGAAGCTGGCGATGAACACGGTGAGCGGCGCGGCATTCGAGGCGGTGAGCTGCAGGCTCCAGAAGCTCTCGTTCCAGGCCAGGATCGTGCAGAGCAGAGCGGTCGAGGCGATGCCCGGGATGGCGGCGGGTAGGAGGATGAAACGCAGCTCCTCCATGATGCCGGCACCGTCGACCCTAGCCGCCTCCAGGATCTCGTTCGGGATCTCCTTGAAGTAGGTATAGAGCATCCACACGGCGAGCGGCAGGTTCATCAGGAAGAAGATCAGGACCAGGCCCATGATGTGGTCGAGCAGCCCCGCGGCCTGGAAGATCAGGTAGATGGGAATGATCACGCCTACCGCGGGCATCATCTTGGTCGAGATCATCCAGAGCAGGGTCCCGTTGGTGCGCTTGCTCGGGAAGAACGACATCTGGTAGGCGGCCGGGACGGCGAAGAGCAGGCACAATAGCGTCGAGCCCAGTGCGGCGATGATCGAGTTGGTGACGAACTTCGAGTAGGAGCCGCGCGCGAAGACCTCGTTCAGGGACGACAGGGTTGGCTCGAAGAACAGGATCGGCGGCATGGAGAACGCGTCGATCTCGGTCTTGAACGCGGTGATGATCATCCAGAGGATCGGGAAGAACATCAAGAAGGCCAGCCCGTGACCCAGCACGGCGTGGCCCAGGTGGGAGCGCTTCATCCGAACTTCTCCGGGTTCTGCATGTTACGGGCCACCAGGCGGATCAGGAAGATCGCGACGATGTTCGCCAGGATCACGGCGAACAGGCCG